>CAYSPN010000835.1:0-2837 GCA_964432895.1 uncultured Candidatus Kuenenia sp. | reverse complement strand
TGCCGACCGCGTGGGCGGCCGCGTGGTGACCGACACGGTCGACGGCTTTCGCATCGACCGCGGCTTTCAGGTCTATCTCGATGCCTACCCCGAGGGCCGGCGGCAGCTCGACCTGGCGGCGCTCGGTCTGGGCTGCTTCGAACCGGGCGCGCTCGTGGCGGAGGGGGGCCGGCTGCGGAGCGTGAGCGATCCGTGGCGGCGGCCGCTCACGGCCGTGGGTTCGGTGCTTTCCGGCACCGTGGGCATCGCCGACGGTCTGCGGACGGCGCGGCTGCGGAGCGACTGCCTGCGGGCGGTTCGCGACGGCACCGCCGATCCGAATCTCTCGAGCCCCGCGGCCGAGCGATCGACCCGCGAGGAACTCAATGCCCGCGGCTTCTCCGAGGCTTTTATACGGCGGTTCTTCGAGCCCTTCTTCGGCGGTGTCTTTCTGGAGCGGTCGCTCGACACGTCGGCCGCGGTGTTCCAGTTCACGTTTGCGATGTTCTCGCTCGGCCGGGCCTGCCTACCCCGCGGCGGCATGGAGGCGATTCCCAAACAGCTGGCTGCCGAGTTGCCGGTGGGAACAATCCTGCTCGACATGGCCGTGAAGCGTGTGCAGCCGGAGCGCGTGGTGTTGGCCGACGGCCGTGAACTCGCCGCCACGAACGTCGTGGTGGCCACGGAAGGCTCCGCAGCGGCGGCGTTGTTGCCCGAGGGGCATCGCGGGGCGGTCGCGTCACGTGGCTGGAAGTCGACGCGGATGGTGGCTTTCGCCGCGACGCGTTCGCCGCTCTCGAGCCCGACGGTGGTCGTCAGCGCCGAGGAGGGAGGGCCGATCGACAATGTGACGGTGCCCTCCGACGTGGCAGGCGACTATGCGCCGCCGGGCGCGGCGGTGGTCTATGTCTCCATCCGACAGGACTGGCAGGGGAATGACGGCGATCTGCACGATGCCGTGCGGCGGCAGGCGGCGGGCTGGTTTGGCCAGTCGGCCCATGCCTGGCGGCATCTGAAGACGGTCCGCGTCGATCACGCCCTGCCGGATGAGTCTCCGGCCGCGCGGCGGCGCCGGGGGGCGGCATTGCAGGTGACCCCCGGCCTCTTCGTCTGCGGCGACCATTGCACAACCGCCTCGATCAACGGCGCACTCGCGAGCGGCCGGGCCTGCGCCGAGGCCGTGTTGGCGTTGGGCTGACAGGCAGTTTTTCCGATGCTCAAGGCATGCAAGAAATGATCGGCGATCGAGAGGGATCTGACTCCCGTAGGACGATCTCTGTAGTATAGGAGTATAGGGAAAGCGTTGATAGGCCAAAGGCTTCTGAGGGACCGTCGTCAAACCGGCGTGAAACTCGGGGCGGCAGTGCGGTTCTCTTTGCGTAAACTCACGCAGTTGAAAGACGGTCCGTTCAGCAGGATGCCTGGCGTCATGAATATGGTGCGGAAAGTTGTCGGCTGGTTGCTGCCCGTGGTGATCCTCGGGGCAGCGATCGCCGGCTTTATGGCGCTCGGGAGCCAAAAGCCGCCGGCCCGCAGGGCGGTCGAGGCCCCCGCAGCCGTCGCGGTGCGGACCACGCCGATCCAGAAGATGGAAGGGCGAATCGAGATTGATGCCGATGGCGTGGTGGTGCCGCTCCGAGAGGTGACGCTCGCCGCCGAGGTTCCTGGCCGCCTGCTGCGGAAGTGCGAGTCGTGCCGAGCCGGCCAGTTCGTGAAGGCTGGTAGTGTGCTCTTCGAGATCGATCCCCGCGACTACCAACTCGATGTGCAGCGGCTGGAAGGCGAGGTCAGGCAGGCAGCCCTGAACATCGAGGAGATCGACGAGGAGCTGGCCCAAAATGACACGTCGGCCGAACTCTCCCAAAGGCAAGTCGATCTCGCCCATCGCGAGGTGGCTCGGCTCGACAACCTCAAGGCCAACCGCATCATCACCGAAACCGAACACGAGCGGGCCCTGCGGGACGAACTCACGGCGACCAACGCCCTGACGATGCTCCAGGGACAGAAACGCGTGCTCACCAAGCGACGCAGCCGATTGACTGAGGCGCAGGCCTTGGCGACGACGATGTTGGAACGAGCCAAGCTCGACCTCTCGCGGACTCGTGTGCTGGCGCCGGTCGACGGCGTGGTGGTGGACGACAAGGTGGAGCAGGACTCGTTCGTCGCAAAGGGCACGCCGCTGGTCACACTCGAGGACACAAGCGCCGTGGAGGTGAAGACAAGCCTGCGAATGGACGAACTTTCGCAGGTCTGGGGAGGCCGCGCGGCCAACGGCGATGGACTCGGTGCCCACGATCTGCCCGACGCGCCTGCGAGGGTGGTGTTCACGCTCGGCGACAGGTCGTACGAGTGGGACGGCATCCTCTCCCGCCAAGAGGGGCGGGGGCTCGACGAGAAAACCCGCACGCTCCCTTGCCGCGTGCTCGTAACGAAGCCCGCTCACGTGAAGGCCATCGACCGCTACGGGGCGATGATGGCGACCCTGCCACCGGAGGCGCCGCGGTCGCTGCTGCGGGGCATGTTTGTTGACGTGCTTGTGCAGGTCGACGTGCCGCAGCCGCTGGTCTCTGTGCCGCAGGAAGCGGTGCGGCCCTCGGGCGAGATGTTCGTGATGCGGGATGACAAACTGGTGATCATGCATCCGCGGCCGTTCCATGCAGGCGGTGGCCTGATCGCCTTCAAGGAGGCGGACAGCGGCCTGCTGCCGACCGACCGGATCGTCACCAGCCAGCTCGCGAATCCACGGGAAGGCATGCAACTGGTGGAGGCCGCTCCATGAAATCGATCATCGCCTGGACGGTTCGCAATACTCCTGCCATGAACGTGCTGGTCTTCGCCGTGATGATCATCGGCTGGAT
>CAYSPN010000834.1:0-3185 GCA_964432895.1 uncultured Candidatus Kuenenia sp. | reverse complement strand
TGACGGCCAGCCCGAGGATAGCCGCGGGGAGGATGTCGGCAGGGTTTCGCAGGAGCTCCTGGCCTCGCAGGGCGATCCACGCCGCCACCGGCGCCAGGCCCAGCGCGATGCCCAGCCAGACATGGGCCAGCATCGTGAACCGCTTTGCGTAGCTGTAGCCGAGCAGCCAGGCGAGCACCGGCACGGAAAGGGCCAGCGGCAGCCAGTTGGGCAGAAAGAGCAGCGTGGCCGCGATGAAGGCCGCGCACGAGGCGACCACGAGGCCGAGCACCTCCGCCACGCCGACGGCACCCCGTGGGAGATGGCGGGATGCGGTACGCGGATTGGCGGCGTCGATCGTGCGGTCGACCAGTCGGTTGAAGGCCATCGCCGCCGTGCGGGCCGTCACCATGCAGACGAGGATGCCGACGAGGGATTGCAGCCCGGGCAGCGGCGTCGTTCCCGCCGCACTGGCAGGGCTGTCGCCGGGCGCAATCGCGATCAGCACCGCCATGATCGCGAACGGCAGCGCGAAGATTGTGTGGCTGAACCGGACGAGCTCCAGGTAGGTCCGCAGCGTCGCAGCCATCAGGTCGACTCGCCCCAGCGACGCACGAGCGTGTTGGCCACGCCGAGCTGGTCGCAGATCCGTGCCACCACGAAGTCGACCAGATCGGCGACCGTCTCCGCCCCGTGGTAGAAGCCCGGGGATGCCGGGAGCACAACGGCCCCCGCCTCGTGGATCGCCTGCATGTTCTTCAACTGCGGCAGGGAGAGCGGCGTCTCACGGGGTACGACGACCAGCTTTCTCCGCTCCTTGAGATGCACCTCCGCCGCGCGGTGGATGAGGTTTTCTCCCATCGAGTGGGCCACCGCCGAGAGCGTGCTGCCGCTGCACGGACAGATCGCCATGCCTGCGGTGAGAAACGAGCCGCTGGCAATCGGGGACATGAGGTTCTTGTGATGGAAGTAGGCGAGACGATCGAGCCGTGCGAGCGCCGGCGAAGCCTTGCCAAGCAGCGTCTCCGGCTCGAACCGGTCGAGATCGATTCGCACACCCAGTTCTTCGCCAATCACGGCCTGGCCCGATGGACTGATCGCAAGATGCACCTCGCGGCCCGCCTCGAGCAACACTTCGAGCAGCCGCACGGCATACGCGGCCCCCGAGGCGCCGGTGATGCCGAGCACGAGCGGCAGGTGGGCGGAGGAGTGGTCGGCGGGCGAAGGCATGGCGGCTTTCACGATGCGCGGGTGGCGATGGACAGGGTGGCGATGCCGAACGTGAGCGGCACCATGTCAACCCGCTCAAAACCGGCAGCCCGAACGAGCGAGGCCAAGGACTTTCCGGAAGGAAACGCCTCCACGCTCTGGTTCAGGTAGGTGTAGGCATCGGAGGCGTTGCGGGCGACGGTGTTGCCGATGAAGGGGAGCACGCGACGGAAATACCAGAGATAGCCGTGGCGGATGATCGCGTTGTGCGGCAGCGAGAATTCGAGGATCGCCAGCCTGCCGCCGGGCTTGCAGACCCGGGCCATCTCTTCCAGGCCGCGGGAGGTGTCGGCGATGTTGCGGAGGCCAAAGGCTACGGTCACGAGATCGAAGGTTGCATCGGGGAAGGGGAGGGCCATCGCGTCGGCCTCCACCCACTCGATCGCCGCCCCCGTCTTCGCCGATTTCTCGATGCCGCGGTCGAGCATCGGCCGGCAGAAATCGGAAGCGACCACGCGAACATCGGGTCCGCACTTCGAACGGTAGGCCAGCGCCAGGTCACCCGTGCCGGTGCAGACGTCGAGGATCGCCCCTGTTTGCGGCGGCGCCGCGCGGGAGACCGTGACGTGCCGCCACCAGACATCGATGCCGCCCGACAGCATCCGGTTGACGAGGTCATACCGCGGCGCGATCTCGGCGAACATGCCGCGGACCTTGGCTCCACTCTTGTCAACGCCGCCCTGGTCGACACCGCCCGGGGCGTGATCTATGGTGACGGTTTCCTGACTGGACACATTCACTCCTGATACAGCGATGCACTGGCACTGCCACGACCTGTTCAATCGTATGCCGCAGGGGGCGGTTGCGGGAGGGATCGCGGTCGTGATCGACGTTTTGCGGGCCTCCACGACGATCATCACGGCTCTGGCCCACGGGGCAGCCGGCGTCCGGCCGGTGCTCACGATCGACGAGGCTCGTGCCCTGGCGGCCGGCAGCGACCCTGGCTCCGGCGTGCTCCTAGGGGGCGAACGCGGTGGCCTGCGGATCGACGGCTTCGATCTGGGCAATTCTCCGCTCGAATATTCGCCGGCACGCGTGGCCGGCAGGCGGATCGTGATCACGACGACCAACGGCACTGCGGCGCTCGACGCCAGCACGGCTGCAGACGAAGTGCTCATCGGCGCGATCGTCAACCGCGCGGCCGTGGCGGCGCGGGCCCGGGAGCTCGCCGTGGAGCATGGCAGTTCGGAGATCCATCTCGTCTGCGCCGGCACCGACGGAGAGGTCACGGAAGAGGATCTGCTGACGGCCGGCGCCATCCTCGATGCGGCGAGCCGCCTACCCGGCGGTAGCGGCGACAGGCTCGACGCCTCCGCCACCGCCGCGATGGAGACGTTCCGCGGTGTGCTGTCGGCCGTGGCCAATACTGGAGCCGCCGCCGCAATCACCGCCGCCTTCGCCGCGTCGCGTGGCGGCCGCAATCTGATCGAACTCGGCATGCAGGCCGACCTGCCCGCCGCGGCCGCCATCGACAGCTTCAGGATCGTGCCACGGCTCGATCGCGGGGAAGGTGGCGGCGAGCCAGCCACGGGCTGGCTTCACGCAGACGCCGCGGGCTGACTGCATGCCGATGCGTGGATTCAGCCTGAGGTGGACCGCGGCGCGGCGGGCTTACTACACTCGCTGGTTCAGGAATGATCAGTCAATAGGTCCGTCCAAGCCCGAATCGCACAGTTCATCCAAGCCCGAAGCGCAAGCGAGGGACTGCATGGCTGAGGTTCCGGAGTTCCCTGGCTCGCGCTTCGGGCTTGCATGGGAACCTGTTCGCACGCATTTGTCACACCTCGAGAATGTCTTCTGTTCATGGAAAAACAAAACGACCAGTCGCGGATGGACCGGATCGTGTCGCTGGCCAAGCGACGCGGCTTCATCTTTCAGTCGAGCGAGATCTACGGCGGCCTGAACGGCTTCTGGGACTACGGGCCGCTGGGTGTGTC
>CAYSPN010000833.1:0-2178 GCA_964432895.1 uncultured Candidatus Kuenenia sp. | reverse complement strand
CTGCTCCCGCACAGCCATGGCCGCCGCCACGCCAGCCGACTCGCCGAGGATCATCCAGACCGGCTCCATCCGGATCGACGTCATGGCGATATGGCTGGCGGACAAGCAGACCGGCACGAGCAGGTTTTCACATTCCTTCCTGTGCGGCACGATCGAACGGTAGGGAATCTTGTAGATGCCGCGATTGGCCTCCTCCAGATAGAGCATCGAATAGTAGCCGCCGCTCAAGGCGATCTTCCCGTCGAGCGGAACCATCGCATACGGCCACTCGTCGACGCCGTACGATGCCAGGCCCACCGCATCTTCGACCTCGGTACGCCCCTCCATGTCCTTCTGCGTGACCACATAGCCGGCGCGCATTCGCCGGGCCTCGCGGACATAGAGCTGGTGGGGATAGCCTGCGGTGTCGTCGAAGATGCCGGGCTGGAGGCCGATCGCCAGCGCCTGGTCCCGCCACTTCGCCGTAACGGCCGGATCGGTCCGCATGAAGTGCGTGAGACCCCGCACGAAATCCTGCTGGCTCTTCCAGATGCGGGCCCGCGTCGCATAGTCGCCGTCGGGATACTCGGCGTTGCTGCCAAAGACGGTGGCCACCCAGAGGGCCCGCGACAGGTTGCCGATGCCGATCTGAAAAACGCTCCCCTTCGCATCCTCGAACTCTCCCAACTTCCGCATCCGCCGACCGGTGAACATGTCGACGTTCTGCTGGAAACCGCGGCGATAGAGTTCGAACGTCCGCGGGTCGTAGTCGTCGGGTGGATCGAGCGGCAGGCTGCCGGCCTCCTTGCTGAACTTCCAGCGGAAGCCGTAGCCCATCGTGAGCGCATCGGCCTCGCCTTCCGGCTTGATCTCGATCTGCTGCAGCAGTGGCACGAGGCCGCTCTGCGGGTCGCCCGGCGTGAGATAAGGATCGATGTCGTAGACGGCCAGCGGCGGCTGCACGCCTGCCAGCGATTCATCGAACTCCCCGCGCGACTCGCGGCCAAAGACATTCGACACGCCGGCCCGTGCCATCAGGTCGCCTTCATAGGAGCAGTCGATGAACACCCGCGCGGACACCCGTCGCGCCGCCGGCGTGCGGGGCTCGACCGTCGGGCATCCGAGCCGGTCGGGCGGGGCGTAGTCGAGCGTGATGCTTTTGAGAACAACTCCCTCACGGTCCACCGTCGTCAACCGATGCTCGAAGACCACCGGTATGCGGTGCTCGGCGAGCAGGTCGCGGAAAGAGTCGCGGTATTGGGCGTCGTTGAAGCCCCGCTTGAGAATGCCGCGGGCCGTGCCTCCGACCGCCTCCCCGCGGCCCCAGTCGACATGGCTCAGGCCGCCGCCCGTCATACCGCCGAGCCACCGCGATGGCTCGATCACGACGACCCGCATGCCCTCCCGTGTCGCGGCAAGGGCCGCCATGATGCCGCTGGCCGCGGCACCGTAGACACAGACATCCACGGTATCACCATCAGCGTCTCGGGCGCCGGCCGGCGACAGGCTGCCCAAGAAAACTCCTCCGGCCAGCAGGGTGCCGGTCTGTCGCAGGCAGTTCCGACGAGTCGTCTCCATCGCGTTGCTCTTTCGTTCTGTCACTGGTGGTATCCCGTGGCCCGACCGTCGCCGACGTCGATCTGCCTGTCGTAGTCCCGCGTTGGCACGACCACCCGCACGGTGGTGCCGCTCCCGGGCCGACTATCGATCGAGAATGTGCCTCCCAACCGATCGATCCGCTCCCGCATGCCGGACAGTCCGAAATGCCCCTGATCAGGCCCCAGCTGACTGCCCAGCGCGAAGCCCCGACCATCGTCGCGGATAGTCAGTTCGATCGAGCCTGCGGCTGCGTCACCCGTGGCCATAACCTCGATCTGCCGGGCACCGGCATGGTGCACGGAGTTGTGGAGCGCCTCCTGCGCGACCAAGAGCAGGTTGCCGGCCACGAACTGCGGCACGTCGTTGGCTATGCCTGCAACACGCACCGCAATCTGCTCGGGATGGCCGTGACCGGTCTGAGTGGCGATCGTCTCGAGCGATTCACGGAACGATCGCCCCGCCACCGGCATCGTGCGAAGGGCCCAGACCGAGCCGCGGAGTTCCTCTGCGGCATGGGCCACCATCTTCTGGGCGACGTCCAGATGGGTCGACGGTTCCTCACCGTTGTTCTGGCCACCCGCCCGGCAGGCTCCGAGCTGA
>CAYSPN010000832.1:0-2214 GCA_964432895.1 uncultured Candidatus Kuenenia sp. | reverse complement strand
AGGCGGGAACGGGCCGTTTCTGCCTGGAGGTGTAACAGCCTCGCTGACGTGGACTCCCGCGGGTGCCGGGCCGGACGGCTCGAAGCCGGAGCAGCTGGTGCGAAAGGTGCTGACCGACGCCGCCACGACAACGGCCGACCTGCATGTCGGCCTGCCCTCGCCGCACGGCTGCGAACTGCTGCTGGCCGTGGCGCTCGGCGAACTCGCGGCGGCGTCCGTCCACGCCGAACCGTGGCGACAGTCTGCCGCTGCGATCACGGCGTTCGTGTCTCGCTGGCAGTCCCGCGGGGATGTGACTCCGATCGGAAAGCAGCTCATCGCATGCCTCGCCAATCAGGGAATCATCCCAGATGCTGCCGGCCGTTGAGCCGAAGGCCTGATTCGGCTGTTCGCAGCAGCCGCCGGTTTGACGGCGGTCGCCCGCCTTCCCAGAATGCGGGCTGAGTCTCACAATTACAGATCAGTGCCCCGTGCTCCCTCGCCCCGCTCACCCCATGTTTGCCTCATCATGATCACGTGTCTTCGACGCCTGTGGTTTGCCCTGCTGGCAGGGGTTCTCGTTGTCTGTGGCGTGTGCGGCGGCCGTGGGCTCGCCGCTGATCCGCCGCAGCGTTCGACAAAGGACGCCGGCACGGCACGACTGCTTGACCTGCTCGAGGAGCGGCAGATGCCCGATGTGGTGCTCTGGGTGCTCGACCGAGTGGAGAAAGACCCTGACGCGGCGCCGGACTTGAAGAAGGAAGTGCCATTCCGAAGGGCCGCGGCGCTCGTGGCCACCAGTCGCTCGGAGTCCAATGCCGCCAGGCGGGCCGAGGTGTATGACCGTGCGGGCACCGAGATCGACACCTTTTTGAAGGAGAGCCCGGAGGGTGAACGGGCGATTCAGGCCTACCTCCAGAAGGGCAATCTGCTGATCGAGCGTGGGCGGGCAAAGGTCGAGGAATCAAAGCGGCCCGGCCAGGATGCCGCAAAACTGCGGAAGGAATCCCTGCCCTTTTTCGACTTGGCGATCAAGGCGTTAGAGGGGCCTGTTCGCAAGGACAACGCTCCAATCGAGGCCGTGGCCAATGCCGAAGACGCGGTGCTCAAACTCCTCCGGGAAGTGGATGCGTCGTTGAAGGAATTGCGCGGCGATGGCGCCGGCGACAAGGGTGACGCCGACAAGGATGCAGGGAAAGAGGGCGGCAAGCCGGCGGCGAAGCCGAAGAAGCCAGCCAGAAAGCCGGGAGCCGCACGGCTGATGGGCGAATTGGAGGAACGGCAGGACGAGCTGCGGGCGTTGCTCCTGAAGACACGGCTGTTGATCGCCGGGGCTTATTATGAAAAGTCGCGGGCGCTTGAGCCGAAGTCGAAGGAATGGGAGGCGGCTCTCACGGAGTCCGCAAAGCAGTACAAGGAACTCTACGAGAAATACCGCACCCGCGGGGCCGGGCTGTTCGCCCGCTACTACGAGGGGCGAAACTACGTCGTCCTTGGCAAGCGAAAGGATGCGTTGACGGCGCTGGCCGATATCCGGGCGCTGGATGGGGATGGCATTGTGCCCTCCTTGCGGGCCAAGGCGATCAACGCATCGCTCGAGTGTTGGCTGGAGGACAAAAAGTATGACGAGTTCGACGATCGGCTGCAGAAGCTGGCGATGGCGCCGCTCACTGCCGATCGCATCGACCACGACTGGCTCGGTATGAAATATCGAGCGGCCATGCTGCTCGAGAAGCGGGCCGCGGCCATTCCGGAGAAGGAGAAGGCCAAGCGAGCGCCGCTCCTGCGCGACGCCAAGCGTCTTGCGATGGAGGTTGCCAAGGTCAACAAGGATTTTGGTTCGGAGTCGAAGGCTTTACTGGCTGAACTCGGGAAACAGGTGCCGGATGATTTCGATGGAGGGGTGGCGACGTTCGAGGCGGCCATGGATTCGGCGCGGGCGGGCCTTGCGGCGATGCAGTCGCGTCAGGCCCAACTCAAGCAGGCCGAGACTGCCAAGGACGCGGCCGCCATCGACGCGGCCAAAAAGGAGGTGGCCGCGGAGCGGGCGAAGACGATTGCCAGCCTGCGGAGGGCGATGCCGCTGGCAGGCCCCGACGACCTCGAGGGCCTCAACCAGGCCCGCTACCTGCTCACGTATCTCCTCTATGAGGAACAACGCCTTCACGAGGCGGCTGCTCTGGGTGATTTTCTCGTCGAACGCTATCCGAATGCGAAAGGCAGCCAGCAGGCGGC
>CAYSPN010000831.1:0-2809 GCA_964432895.1 uncultured Candidatus Kuenenia sp. | reverse complement strand
ACGACACAGTTGAACGCACGGCGAATGTCGTGTTGAACAGGACTGGGACGCTGCTTTTTTCGCCCCTCTTTTCGTTCTCATAGCACGTTCGTTCTATGGTGACGCTCTGAGCCGGGGGGTAACTTTCAATCATCGGGGTAGGCGGAAGCTTTCCGACGCGTTGCGTCGCCGCGTCCCCTCGACCTCACAGGCTGCCAACAGGTGCTGTATGCGACGCCGATCCATTCGTCATGGTTTTACGCTCGTGGAGCTTTTGGTCGTCATCGCGATCATCGGCACGCTCGTGGGGCTGCTTCTGCCGGCTGTGCAGGCCGCGCGGGAGTCGGCCCGCCTCAACAGTTGTCAGAACAAACTGAAGCAGATTGGTCTGGCCATGCACAACTCCGCGGACATTAAAAAACGCCTGCCGCCGGGATGCACGACGGTCGTAACAAGTGGCACTTCACTGAGCGAACGTGATGCCAACAGCGGGGCGACCTGGGTCGTCTTCGTACTGCCGTTCATCGAGCAGGCGGCACTTGCCGCGAAGTACGATCATTCGGTCTGGTCCCGCGATGCCACGAACAATGCAATCAACAAGACGCGTGTAACGGAACTCCTGTGCCCGTCGCATCCTCCAGTGACAGGGCTCTTTTTTCAGGCGGCCACCGGCGTCGCGAATCCGAGCGGCTTCGCCGGTTTCGCCAAGGGAAACTATGCAGCGAACGTGGGCTCCGATCTGTTCGACTCGTTTTTCACATCGACCAAAAGAGGGCCATTCAGTGTCCGTGGCGTCTACGGCGCCAAGTGGTCGGACATCACCGACGGCACTTCGAAGACGATCCTGGCGAGCGAGATTGCTAATGCGGAGGTGCGTGCGGATGGAGATGACCGCGGCGCGTGGGGTTGGTCCACGGGGCCGACGTTCTCAGGAGGCTCTCCGTATCTCGTCGTGCTGACTCCAAACAACGGGCGGTATATGGATTGGTCACCATACTCCAATAATGACACGACGAATCCGATTTTTAATCTTCGATCGGAGTCGGATTGCTGCGGCGGCGTCGGAGCGAGAAGCTTTCACGCGGGTGGTGGCTGCAACTTCGTGTTCGGCGACGGTGCCGTACGGATGATTACGGACATGATCGACCCCACCACCTATCAGCGACTGCTCGCGATCGCTGATGGCCAAGTGATGGGAGAGTATTAAATGGTGCTGATGTCTCGATTTCCCAAGAAGTGGCACGGGTGTGTCTATCAGTCCATCTTCATGACGACCGGCCTGATCGCGGTCGTTTCGCTTGGCTGCGGCTCTCGCGCGGCTTCGGTGCGAGCACCGACGCGTAACGAGGCCATCGTCGATTTTCAGCGGATCACGACTGTATGGCTCGATCGCATGACGGCCCAGCCTGCCACCGCGGCCGCCCAGTTGGACCTCCTGTTGGAGACGATCGAAGCCAGGTCACAGCACTATGGCGAACCGTTCACAAGTTACCTGACTCTGGCGAAGGAGATCAGGCAGTCGTGGTCGGGCAATCCTTCTCCAAAGGTGGTTAAGGAGGGATTGGACAGGCTGCGTGAGGCGGCCAGTCAACTCCCTGAGAGAAACTAGGGACGGGGTGGTGAAAATGGAACGCAGTTCTTGTACGGCCGCTTCAGTCGCTTCTTTGAAACGCGTTCTGATCGCCGCCTGCGCGGCGATGGCTGGCCTCGTTCCCTCCGGCTTGACGCTTGCCCAGCCTCCGGCCAAGGTCCCGACAACTGCTGTCTTTTCCCCGTGGCAGCCGGCGCCTGAGAAACTTCCAGCCTGGGACATGGCCCTGCTCGGCAAGCCGCCTGCCACGCGGCCCGCGGCCGAGGCCGCGGTCGAGGGCGTGCAGGCGATCTGGATCGACACGCTCCCATTGCAAGGTAAGCCGACGAAGGCGTTTGCCTACCTGGGCCTGCCTGCCAAATCGACCGGCCAGAACGAAAAAGTTCCTGGAGTCGTGCTCGTGCACGGCGGCGGCGGCACAGCGTTTCCCGACTGGGTGAAGATGTGGACGGCCCGCGGCTACGCGGCGATCGCCGTCGATCTTGAAGGACAGATTCCGACGCCCGGCGAGCCTGGAAAACGGGTTCGCACCGACACACTCGGCCACGCGTGGGGCGGCGGCCCCGCTCGGCCCGGCAATGCCTTCGGCGATTCCTTCGACCGCCCCTTCGAGGAGCAGTGGACCTACCACGCCGTGGCCGACACGGTGCTCGCCGTGTCGCTGCTCGGATCACTCCCGGAGGTCGATCCGACCCGGATCGGCCTGGTCGGTATCTCCTGGGGATCGGTCATCTGCACGATCGCCGGCGGCATTGACGACCGGCCGGCGTTCGTCGCATCGCAGTACATCGGCGGATTCTTGAACCTCGACAGCGGCTGGTGCGAGTTCATGAAGCCGCGGCCCGCCACCTGGCCTGGGATCCCGCGAATTTCTATGCAAACGTCGCCGCTTCACGGAAAACTCAATGGCTTTGGATCAACGGCGCGAACGACGCCTACGGCACGCCTCCGATGATGAACGCTTCTTCTCGAGCGACCGCCCCGCACTCCTGGATGACGATCTCGCCGACGCTCGGCCACGGGCACATCTGGGCCGCCGATAAAGTCGGCGAGATCTACGCCGTCGCCGATGCGGTGACTCGAGCCGCGCCGCCGCTGGCCCACATCACCCGCACCGAGTGGCGGCCCGACTCTGTCCACGTCACCTGGACGGGCGGACCGCCGATCGCGAAGGCGCAGTGGGTCTATGCGACGCTGCCACAGGCCGAGATGACGTTCGAGCCGCCCGGCAAACGGACC
>CAYSPN010000830.1:0-2874 GCA_964432895.1 uncultured Candidatus Kuenenia sp. | reverse complement strand
AAGAGTCTGCTCGCGACGGTGCTCAACCATCTAGGACTCGACCCCTACCGGCTCTCGTATTTCTTCGGCGGCCTATACCTGAAGCTTGTCGTCGTCGAGCACGTCGAACCCATCAAGGAAGTCCTCGCATGAAACGGCTTGCCGCGACGTTCTGTCTTGTCGGTTTCTTGCTCCTCTCTCGGCAAGCGGTCGCCGAGGCGCCGCCGACGGCTGTGCAGACGGGCACGTCCCGGCGGGTGATCGCCGCCGACTCGTCGACGAAGACGATGGCCTCGATCGCCCCCGACGGCCGAGTGGAGTGGAAGCTCCCGTGCGGGCAGATCCATGACCTGCACCTGCTGCCCGACGGCCACATCCTCTACCAGGACGGGTGGACGCGGATCGTCGAACTCGACGAGCGCCGCAAGCCGATCTGGGATTACAACGCGAAGCGGAACGGCAACGCCGGCCGCTCCGTCGAGGTGCACGCCTTCCAGCGGCTGCCCGACGGCACGACGATGATCGTCGAGTCGGGGCCGGCCCGGATCATCGAGGTCGATCGCGACGGCACCCTGCGGCACGAGATCAAGTTGACGGTCAACGATCGCTCGGCGCACTCCGACACGCGAAACGCGCGGAAGACCGAGGCCGGCACCTACCTCGTGGCCCACGAAAAAGATGGCGTCGTCCGGGAGTATGACTCCACGGGAAAGGTCGTCTGGGTGTTCGACGTGCCGCTCTTCGACAAGCCAAAGAAGGGAGGGCATGGCCCCGAGGCCTTCGGTGACCAGACCTATTCGGCCGTCAGGCTTGCCAACGGCAACACGCTCATCGGCACCGGCAACGGCCACAGCGTGCTCGAGGTGACACCCGCCAAGGAGATCGTGTGGAAGATCGAGCAGCACGACCTGCCGGGAATCGTGCTGGCCTGGGTGACGCAGGTGAGCCGGCTGAAAAACAGCAACACGCTCATCGTCAACTGCCACGCCGGCCCGGAGCAGCCGCAGATCATCGAGGTCACTCCGGAGAAGCAGGTTGTCTGGACGTTCAAGGATTTTCAGACGTTCGGCAACTCCCTGCCGGTGGCGGTGGTGATGGAGCCATGAGGTTCAATCACCAACGGTTCGGCGGCGCGACATGCTGCCTGGTGGCGGTGGCGGCCGTGCTGATTGGCTGCGATCTCCGTGGCATGGGCGGCACGGACGGTGCTGCCGCGATCGCGGAGTTTCACCGTGACATCGGCGACCAGATCGCCGCAGTCCGCGCGGGCGACGCCCATACAATCGTCGCCGCGGTGCCGCTGACGGATGCCGAGTGGGAATCCCTCCGTGGCCTGACCGGCCTCCGCGAACTCGTGCTCGAGCAGGGCAGGGCGGATGATGGCCGGGCGGAGATCCTCGCGACGCTCACGGGCCTCGAGCGGCTGGTCCTCCGCGAGTCACCGGTCGGCGATGCGGGCTTCCAGAGGATTGCGGCGTGCCGCGCACTTCGCGACCTGAACGTGCCGCAGGCCGCCTGCACCGCGGCGGGTGTGCGGGCACTCGCGGCGCTACCGCATCTGCGGAGCCTCCGTCTTGGCGGCCCGCAGCTCGCCGGAGTCGATACCTGCGAGGCGGTCGCATCCTTGCCGCAGTTGCGATCGTTGCATCTGATCGACGTGCCGATCGGTGACGACGGCCTGGCGGTGCTCCAGCGGCTGCATGGCCTCTTGAATCTCTACCTCGATGGAGCCGGGGTATCGGACAAGGCGTGGGAAGGGTATTTTCAAGCCTGCCCTCGGGTGCATGTGCACATCGATCAGGCACATCACGACCGGGATCCTCGCGGTCACCTTCACGAGCAGGCACCATGAAACAGTCAACGCCAGCCAGTTGTGAGCGACGAGTGGGGAATGCGATCGCACGTCGAGTGACGTGGTCGCTTCTGATCCTCACAGCCTGCCTGATAACGGGTCATGCCGCTGCTGCACGAACCCGCACGGCCGTCGCCCACGACGTGGCCGGGGCGGCGAATGCCTGGCTTGATTCGCTCGACCCTGCCCAGCGTAGCCTGGCCTCGAAGGCGTTCGACGATGCCAAGCGAACCGACTGGCACTTTGTCCCCAAGCCCACGCGGAAGGGCGTGCAACTCCGCGACATGACCGAGCCGCAGCAGGCGGCCGCCCTCGCGCTCCTGCGGTCGGTCCTCTCGCAGATCGGCTACGACAAGTCGGTCGCCATCATGGAACTAGACGAGATCCTGCGCATCCTCGAGGGATCGCGGGCGAAGAATATCCGCGATCCCAAGCGGTATTTCCTCACGATCTTCGGCACGCCGTCGGATGACGGCCCGTGGGCGATCTCCTTCGAGGGGCATCACCTCTCGCTCAACTTCACCGTGCGTGACGGACGGATCGTCGACTCGACGCCGCAGTTCATGGGTGCGAATCCGGCCGTGGTGAAGACGCCGCTGCCGAATCTGCCCGCGGTGGGAAGCCGCGTGCTCGACGCGGAGGAGTCGCTCGCATTCGAACTGGTGCGCTCGCTCGACGATGGCCAGCGGGCCAAGGCGGTCATCTCGCCTGAACCACCGAAGGAGATCCGCGGTGCGGGCGAGCCGCAGCCAACGGGTGAGCCGGCCGTTGGCATCGCGTGGGGCGACCTGTCGGTATCGCAACAGTCGCTGCTGCGGCGACTGGTGGACGTGTATTGCGAGTCGATGCCGGAAGAGGTCGTGGCCGAACGGCTGCAGGTCATCGAAGCCTCCGAGGGCGGGTGGGCGGCGGTGAAGTTTTCCTGGGCCGGAAGTCTTCAGCCGGGCATCGGACACTCTTACCGCGTGGAGGGGCCGACCTTCGTCATCGAACTGTGCAACGTGCAGCCCGATGCCGAGGGGAATCCGGCCAACCACATCCAC
>CAYSPN010000829.1:0-3180 GCA_964432895.1 uncultured Candidatus Kuenenia sp. | reverse complement strand
CGGCGGCATCGGCGCCGCCATCTGGGGCTCGACCGAATACCACGAGCACATCAGCCGCCCCTACGGCGAACTGGTCGACCTCGCCCCTCGGTTCGCTCCCTATGAAAAATGCCCGCCACTCGTGCGGGCCATGTTGATCGCTCACACGGGACGCATGCTCGAAAACCTGATGCAGGACGTGCGGTTGCTCGGGTCGTAATCTCCGGCTCCTGACGATCCTGCGCCGTCACGCGGCGATCTCACCGCGTGGCATCTCTCCCAGCTGGCGTGGCGCGTTGCCACGTCGGCCATTTCCCATGGCCGGTGACGCTTCTCGTCGCCGGCTCTCACTCGTAGCCCCGTCATCGGGGAAGGAATGCGCTCATGTCTCTCCACACTGACGAAGAGTTTCTGGCCGCCGTTGCCGCCGCGCTTGGCGAATCCATCACTCTGGTCCGCCGTCGCGGTTTCCATCTCGCCAATCAGGATTACGACCCGGAAGGTCGGCGCCCGAATCGGCAGCACGGTCTCGTATCCGACGGCCATGACGATGACCCGGTGGATCTGGCCGATTACGGAGTCGATTGGGACAGCCACGACGACTCGCGGTTGCACCGTCGGCCGCGCCGGCGTCTGACCACCAGCCGCCGACGCAAGGCGGCCTGACAAGGAGTTCACACGGGCCGATGGCGTGGTGCACCGGGCGAGCGATCGCCCTGCCCACGCCATCGGCTTTTTTCACACCACAGGAACAATCATGAAGTCGAACCGAGAGCAGACGAGGCCCATGGCAGCGGGCGGTACAATCGAGGCCAATGGCGGGGGCGGCGAGATGACCGCCGTCGCCCGAGCACAGAGAGAACTGATCGATACGCTGGCACGGCTCGTGCTGGCGGCGGTGGAGCAGGGGGCCGAAGCACAGGGCAGGGCCGCTCACGACGAAACCACGAAGGACCAATCTGGTGAGCGAAGGAAGCGGCGACGCCGAGGCGGGACTACCTGACTGGGCGACGGAAAAACTCACCGAGGCGTTCCACCGCATTCAGAACCAGCTTGGTGGTCGGAAACTGTGGCATGAGCGATTCACCGAGACGGATCGCAGTAAGTTCGCAGAACCGTGGCCGCAGGTGTGGGATAGCAATCAGGGCACCATCGGAATGTGGTGCAAGGCACGCGGTACATCATGGAACCGTGCGATCGCCGAGGTCGCACATGCTCTCGGCTTTCTGGACGGCCCGACACGCGACGCGTTGCTCGCCGTCCTGCCGGCTGAGGATGCCAACGACACTTCGGAAAAGCCGACGCCGAATGCCACGAGCGTGCTGCCCGTCTGGAAGAAGGCAACCGGCGAGCTGCTATATCGCGGCAACGTGATTCGCCAGGTGAAGCCGACGGCGGCGAATCTCAGGCTGATCCTCAACTCTTTTCAAGAGTCGGGATGGCGGGACTCGATCTACGATCCCTTCCCGCCAGATCACGAAGCGACTGATCGTCGCCGACGCGCTGTCGCCACGCTGAACCAGGGGCTCACGGGCATCCGTTTCCTGTGCGAAGGGCATGGCAAGAAGATCAGCTGGGAAGCAGTCGACGGCGAGCCCGCTGACGAGAAGGCCAAGCAGTCATAACTGCCGGCTCGGCTTCCTTCTTTCCGCTCGCGATCTTGCGAGTCATAGCCATCCGACCGTCCTGCATGGGCGCGATCACGGGCGCCTGCATGGGCGCAAAACGCATTGTTTTCATGGCGTTTGTGTGGTGTCGGCAGGCCTCGTCGCGGAAAATAAATCCATGCGGCGATGACGTTCGCGCGGGATGCGAATGCGTCGCGCTGAGCGGGCAAACGGCCCATGAGGTGCGGAATGGATTCCAACAGTTTCTACCGTGACAACGGCCTGCCTCCGATCGGTGAGCGGCTGGCTGTGCGGCGTGCCGAGGCGGCGCGGCTGCTTGGCATCAGTGTTCCGACGCTCGATCGTCGCGTAAAGGCAGGCGAAATCCCAGCCGTAAAGCTGCGAGGCGCGGTCATGTTCTCCGTCGATGCGCTTCGGGAAGTGTTGCAGGGCCGTGACGCCCGCGGGCAGGCCGGCTGATTGCAGCGAAGAGCTCAAGGCGAATTGTGTTCGTTGATTGTGTGTTTGGTTCATTGTTACCCCAGGAGGTCATCAATATGGCATCACTTAGTTCTGTAGTAGGAAAACGCGGCACCACATGGCGGGTGTTGATCGTGATGAAGGAAGGAGGCCTTCAGAGTCGGCCCACCATCCGGCTCGGGAGGGTCAATAAGCGGATCGCGGAGACCGCGAAGCGAATGATCGAGTCGCTTGAGGCGGCCAAGGCGACCGGACACTCGCTCGATAGCGAGACCGCCGCCTGGGTGGCTGCGGTCAGCGACGAGATTCATGGCAGACTCGCGCGGGTGGGGCTCGTGCCGCCGCGTAAGAAAGCGGTGGCGGCCATCACGCTTGGGCAGCATCTCGACACGGTGTTCGCGGCGTTCGGTCCCCAGAAGAAGACGACGGCGGCCAACTACGACCGTGCTCGTCGGCTCCTCGAAGAGTTTTTCGGCAAGGATCGACTCCTGATTTCCGTTACCCCAGGCGATGCCGACGATTACAAGGCCTGGCTGCTGCGGAAGTTTGCCATCGCCAGCGCGTCGGTCGACCTGCGGCGGGCCAAACAGTTCTTCAAACTTGCCGTCCGGCGCCGCTCGATCACGGAGAACCCATTCTCGGACATCAAGTGCGGATCTCAGGTCAATGACAGCCGCCGGGAGTTCGTAGCCCAGGAGACGATCGAGTGAGTGATCGCGGCCTGCCCGAATCACGGCTGGAGGCTGGCCTTCGCCCTGCCAAGGTATCTCGGTATTCGCATGCCGAGCGAGGCGGAGGAACTCAAGTGGACCGACATCGACTGGGTGAAAAACGTCGTCACGATCCGGGAGAAAAAGGTGGAGCACCATCCCGGGCGAGGCATCCGCGTTGTGCCAATCTTCCCGGAACTCCGGCCGCACCTGGAACTGGCGTATCGCGAGCGGCCTGCGGGGGCGGTGTATGTCGTGCCGCAGGCCCGCGACGGGGCTAACCTACGGACGCAGGCGGTGCGGATCATCGCGGCCGCCGGCGTGACGCGATGGAAGAAGCTCTTCACGAACCTCCGCGTCAGTCGGCTGAATGAACTGGTGCGGGACCGGCGGTTTGCCAGCCA
>CAYSPN010000828.1:0-1967 GCA_964432895.1 uncultured Candidatus Kuenenia sp. | reverse complement strand
TTTTCGCCGGCGGGCTTGCCGTTGACGAACAGGCGAAGCGAGTCGCCGTCGTAGGTCATGGCCAGATGGCTCCATGCCTCGACGGCCAGCGGTTCCCTCGCCTCGACCGTGAAGCGATTGTCGCGTCCTCCGCCGATGTTGAGCCCGGCCTGCGGCACGCCACGGGGGTTGATCGTAAGTCCGTAGTGTCCATCCGCCTGCTCGTGGAAGTTCTTGCAGACGAGCCACGGCACGGCCTTCGTCGCCGTCGCGAAGTCGGCAGGGAGATACGCCCAGAACTCGAGCGTGAACCGTTCGGGATCGATGCTGGGAGCATGCGGCACCTCCAGATGATTGGTGCCATCGAGCCCAAACCCGCCGCCAAGACGGCCGAAGATGGTGTCGCCCGCGGCGATCGGCGCGAGCGGCGGCCGCACGGCAAGGACGAGCGCGAGCCGGTCGGGCCAGGCGATCATTTCGAAGCGGGCGTCCGCCGCAAGCTGCTGGCCATCGCTGGATGTGAACACAAGTCCGTTCACGTCGGCCCGTTGCACCCATCGGCCCGATTCGATAAGCCGCGGACCAGCCGTGCGATCCCACGCCGCCCCGGCAGAACACCGGTAGGTCGTTCCGTCGGCATGAATGAACAGCCCAAGGTCGGCCGCCGGCAACGACTCGATCGCTGCGTTGTCGCCACGGGCAAGGCTCACGTAGCTGCTGGTAGAGACCGGCCCGACATGCGGCACACGCATCGCGGCCGTGTCGAGCACGAAGCCATACCGACCAGTCTGGATGCACCGCTGCCAGGGGGCGTTCGGCACGCGGGCGGGAAACCCGTCCCGCCACCACATCACCGTATGGTCGCCCGCGGCCGGAGGCAGCGGCACCGGGCCCGGCTCCGCGGCCGCCACGGAGGCTTGATGCACGCCGCCGAGGGCGAAAACAGCGACGACGAAAAGCAATCGCTGCCAAAAACGCCGCATAAAAACCCTCCGAATCCGGGCCGAGGTTCGGGACGCCCCCCGTGCCGCAGTATCGGGCGGCCACCAGCAGTTGGCGACCGTACGGCCGTTCTACGACCTTTCTGGCATCGTTCGATGCTAGAAACTTGACCGCCAATCGTTTAACGTTATCGTTAACGGTACTGGGCTTGGCAAGGGGTGACTTTCCGAGAGCACGTCACGGAACGATCCACGATGAATCTGAACATTCCGGCAAAACGCGCCCGCAGCGGCGGCCGTGGCCGGGCCAATCTCCGCCAGATCGCCACCGAACTCGGCGTGTCGATGATGACGGTGTCGCGTGGTCTGCGCGGATCGCCGGAGGTGTCGGCCGTCACCCGTGAGCGGATTCTGGCGGCGGCAGAGCGGCTGAAGTATCGCCCCAACCGTGTCGTCAACGCCTTCAAGACCGGCCGTACCAGCCTCGTCGGCGTGATGGTGCGGCCGTCGAAACTCTATCGGTGCGATCTGCTCGAGGGGATCCACGACGAACTCGTCGCGGCCGGCAGCCTGCCGGTGATGCACTTCAGCCACAGTGGTGGCGAGGCGACGCCAGACGCCGCTGAGTTGCGTTGCCTGCACCGCCTGCTCGATCAGCGGGTCGATGGCATCATCTTCTGGCCATCGGACGAGACGGTGCCCAACCACTATCTCGAGGAGGTCTGGAAGCGGGGCGTGCCGCTCGTGGCTGTGGACCGACCGCTGCCGCACACGCGGGCCGACTTCAGCGGCACCGACGACGTGGCCGGTGGCCGGATTGCTGCCGAGCATCTGCTCAGCCTTGGGCACCGCCGGCTCGCCATTCTCTGCGGCGAGCCGTGGGTATCGACCTACGCCGACCGGCGACAGGGCTTCGTGGAGGCGGTCGCGGCCCACAACGCGGTGGGCCGAAGCACCGACGCCGTCGTGTGCGAGCAGATCGAGTGTCGCAATGAAGCGGCTCTCGATGAGGGCCGTGACTTGTTGAGCGGCCGTCACCGGCCGACG
>CAYSPN010000827.1:0-7299 GCA_964432895.1 uncultured Candidatus Kuenenia sp. | reverse complement strand
GTGCCGGTGCCGCCTGACGAGGAGCTTCGCCGCGTGGGCGAGGTGGTGCGACAGTTGGCCGCGCGGGCGGGAGTGCCGATCTCGATCGACACGTCGAAGGCCTCGGTGGCGGCCCGTGCAATCGAACTGGGCGCCGAGATCATCAATGACGTGACTGGCTTGGAGGGCGATCCGGACATGCTCCGCGTCGCCTTGGAATCGCATGCCGGGATCTGTGCCATGCACATGCAGGGCACACCGCAGACCATGCAGGTCGATCCCCGCTATGACGACGTGGTCGGCGACATCCATCGCTACCTCGAGCAGCGTCGCGACCCGCTCCTCGCCGCTGGGATCCCGCTCGACCGGATCTGTCTCGACCCGGGCATCGGCTTTGGCAAGACGCATGCCCACAATCTCGAACTCATGGCCCGGGCGGATGCGTTTCTCGACCTGGGCGTGCCGATCCTCGTCGGCCACTCCCGCAAGGGCTTCATCGGCAAGTCGCTCGAGCAGGCCCTGGGCCGCCCCGCCACGCTGGATGAACGCGACGGCGGCACAGCCGGCAGCGCCTGCGGCCTGGCGGCCGCAGGGATCCAGATCGTCCGCGTCCACGCCGTCGGAATGGTCCGCAGTGCACTGGAAGTTTTCTGCGCGACTGCGGCGGGGTGAGGAACTTCCTGGCCTCCGCTGCGGGATTGGGTCAGCGGGGTTCCCATGCCAGCCCGACGCGCGAGCGAGGGAGTCCGCGTCGCTGACCGCGAGGCCACCCGCATTCCCTTGCTTGCGCTGCGGGCTTGGATGAACCAGGTTTTCCAGGCGTCACATGCCCCCTACACGCCGGCGATCGCGTCGCGAGCTACCTGCTCGCACGCCTTGATGTCGGCCAGCGGGTTCTGCGGGTTCTCTTCGTACTCGATCGAGAGTGCCCCGTCGGCCGGGAAGTCGGCGGCCACGAGCGCCCCCATTACGGCCGGCACATTGATGTGTCCCTTGCCGAGGATCACTCCCTTGGTCTTGTCCTGCATCTCGGCGAAGTCCTTCAAGTGGATGCCGTAGAGCCTGCCCTTGAGCAACCGGATCACCTCCACGGGTCGCTCTCCCGAACGGACGTAGTGTCCGAGGTCGGCGCAGGCGCCGATGCGGGGATCGTATTTCTCCACCGCCCGCAAGACGTCGATCGCCTTGTTGTAGCGATGCGTGGGGCCGTGGTTGTGGATCGCGATCCTGACGTCGAACTCCTTCACGAGCTCGTCGAGGCTGGCAAAGGAATCGGGGTCGGGGTCGGCGCCAAACGTCTTGATTCCGGCGGCCTTCGCAAATTCGAACATCTTCCGGTTGGCCGCGGCATCCTTGGTGAAGCGATTCACGCCGTGGGCCGAGAGCGTGAGGCCGAGGTCTGCAAGTGTCTTGTTCATCGCTTCGATCGCAGACGCGTCGGAGTTCAGCGGATACATGCCCGAATAGAACTCGACGAACTTGAAGCCCAGATCGCGGGCGTGCTTGAGCGCCTCGTCCACCTTGTAGTTGCGGAGCGAATAGAGCTGCAGGCCCAGGTTGAGGTTGTTGGCGGAGGCCGCAGGAGCCAGACGAGCCAGTGGTGAGAGGGCCGCGGCGGCAGCCGTGGCGGCGAGGAACGAGCGACGGGAGAAATTCGTGCTGGGCATCGGGGTGACTCCTGCGTGTGAAGAACCTGGACGAGACCGTAAGATAATCCAATCGTTCGCTCCCCGCACGCCGCACGGAAAACTCGTCATGTCCACGCTGTCCGCCCCTGCCACAGCCCCCGCCGGCCCCTCCGCCCTGAAGTCGCACTGTCGCTCGATCGCCGAGCGGGCCCGGCAGGCCGCCATCGACCTGGCCGGTGTGCCTGGCGATACAAAGGCCGCCTGCCTGCGGGCCGCCGCCGCCGCCATCCGGGCCGATGTCGCTGAAATCCTCGCGGCCAACAAGTGTGACCTCGCCGCCGCCCCCGGCTTCGGTCTCACAGCCGCCGCCATCGACAGGCTCACCCTCGATGCCAAGCGGGTGGAAGGCATCGCCGCAGGCGTCGAGGCGGTGGCCTTGCTCCCCGATCCCGTGGGCGAGGTGATCGAGGAGTCGAGGCAGCCCAGCGGGCTGGTGGTCCGGAAGCTCCGGGTGCCGCTCGGCGTGGTCTTCTTCATTTACGAGTCGCGGCCCAACGTCACCGCGGATGCGGCGGCGGTGGCCCTCGCGGCCGGCAACGCCATCATCCTCCGTGGCGGCAAAGAGGCGGCCCATTCGAGTGCGCGGATCGTCGAGAGCATGCGGAGGGCGATCGCGGCGGCCGGGCTGCCTGCCGACTGCGTGCAATTGGTTGACACAGCAGACCGCGATGCCGTCGGCGCGTTTCTCGAGATGGACGACCTCATCGACATCGTCATTCCCCGCGGCGGCGAGACGCTCATCCGCCGCGTCTGCTCCGAGGCGCGGATGCCGGTGCTCAAACACTTCACGGGCAACTGCCATGTCTACGTCGATCGGTCGGCCGATCTCGCGATGGCGAAGTCGATCACGGTCAACGCGAAGTGCCAGCGGATGGGCGTCTGCAACGCGGCGGAGTCGCTGCTCGTGCATCGTGACGTCGCGGAGCGGTTTCTGCCCGACATCGCGGCCGCCCTCGGCGAGCACAAGGTCGAGATCGTGGGCGACGTCGCCACCCGCCGGCTCGTGCCCGCCGCGGGCGTGGCCACCGAGGCCGATTTCGCGACCGAATATCTCGGCCCCAAGATTTCGATGGCCGTCGTCGATTCAGTCGACGCGGCGATCGACCACATCAACCGCTACGGTTCGCGGCACACCGATGCGATCGTGTCAGCCGACAAGGCCGCGATCGACCGCTTCGCTGCCCGGGTCGACACGGCGGTGGTGATGATCAACGCAAGCACCCGGTTCAATGACGGCGGCGAGATGGGGCTCGGCGCAGAGATCGGCATCTCTACCGACAAACTCCACGCCCGTGGCCCGTGCGGCACGCGGGAACTCACGACCTATAAATATGTCGTGGTCGGGAGCGGGCAGGTGCGGTCGTGAGGTACTGGGCTCATGGATCCTCGCGCCGGCTCGGGGACGGCATGAGTTCGCTCGCGGTGGCCGCGGCGGCCAAATGCTCGCGATCCTCACACCGATCCCCTCGCCTCCTCGGTTCCCTCTTTTTGTGGAGCATCATTGTGGCCATGTCTGCATCCGCCTTCGCGAACGAGCCCGCCGATCCGCATCTCTGGCTGGAGGACGTCACGGGCGACAAGCAGCTCGAGTGGGTTCGCGGCCGCAACGCCGCATGCGTGGCGGCCTTGGCCGGCGAGGACCGCTTCACGACGCTCGAGACACGGATCCGTGGCATCCTCGATTCGAAGGAGCGGATTCCGATGGTCACGAAGATCGGCGACCGCTTCTACAACGTCTGGCGGGATGCCGCGAATCCCAAAGGACTCTGGCGGCGGACGACGCTCGATGAATACCGGAGGCCTGAGCCTGCCTGGGAGATCGTGCTCGATCTCGATGCGCTCTCGGTCAAGGAGGGGGAAAACTGGGTCTGGCACGGCGCCTCCGTGCTCGAGCCGGCGGATCGGCTCTGCCTCGTGTCGCTCTCCCGCGGCGGCGCCGATGCCGACGTTGTGCGGGAGTTCGACCTGGAAAAGAGGGCCTTTGTGGAGGGCGGCTTCACGCTGCCCGAGGCCAAGAGCCGTGTGGCCTGGCGGAATGCCGACAGTATGTTCGTCGCCACCGACTTTGGCCCTGGGTCGCTCACATCCTCGGGCTACCCGCGGACGATCCGCGAGTGGACCCGTGGCACGCCGCTTTCCGCCGCGAGTATCGTCTATGAAGGCCAGCCCGACGACATGAGCGTGACCGCCTGGCGGGACCTCACGCCCGGCTTCGAACGCGACTTCGTCGTGCGACAGAAGACCTTCTACACGAGCGAGATGTTCCTCCGACGCGATGGGCGGCTTGTGAAGATCGACAAACCGGATGACGCATCGGCGGCCGTCCATCGTGAGTGGCTGCTGCTCGAACTGCGAAGTCCGTGGACCTTGGCCGACGTGACCTATCCCGCGGGCAGCCTGCTGGCGGCCGATCTGAATGGGTTTCTGTCCGGCGATCGCACGATCCACGTGCTCTTCGAGCCCACGCCGCGGACGTCGCTCATCTCCTTCGCCTCCACGCGAAACCATCTGATCGTCACCACGCTCGACAACGTCCGCAACAGGCTGTTCACGCTCACCTTTCGCGACGGCGCGTGGCACCGGCAGCCGCTGCAGGGGCTCCCCGAATACGGCACGGCCTCGTGCATCCCGGTCGACGACCTGGAGACGGACGAATTCTTCCTCATCACGGCCAGCTCACTCCAGCCATCGACGCTGTCGCTTGGAAACGTCGGCGGCGCGGCCCAGGCTCCTGCACCTGAGAAGCTCAAACAGTCGCCGGCTTTTTTCGATGCCGACGGGCTGAGGGTGACCCAGCATGAGGCGGTGTCCAAGGATGGCACGCGCGTTCCCTATTTCCAGATCGGCCCCGAGAACCTGCCTGCCGATGGCAGCACGCCGACGCTGCTCTACGGCTACGGGGGCTTTGAGATCCCGCTGCTGCCAGGCTATGAGCCGATCGCGGGCGCCGCATGGCTCGAGCGCAAGCACGTGTACGTGATCGCGAACATTCGTGGCGGCGGCGAATTCGGGCCGGAGTGGCATCAGGCGGCCCTGAAGGCAAAGCGTCCCCGGGCCTACGAAGACTTCATCGCGGTGGCGGAGGATCTCATCGCCCGGAAGGTGACGTCGCCGAAGCACCTGGGGATCAAGGGAGGCAGCAACGGCGGCCTGCTGATGGGCAACATGCTGACGATGCGGCCCGATCTCTTCGGCGGCGTCGTCTGCCAGGTGCCGCTGCTCGACATGCGGAGGTATCACACGCTGCTGGCCGGCGCGAGCTGGATGGGCGAATACGGCAACCCTGATAATCCGCAGGAGTGGGAATTCATCCGTGAATTTTCCCCGTATCACAATCTGGACCGCGAGCGGGCGTATCCGCCGATCCTGATCACCACGTCGACGCGGGACGACCGCGTGCACCCGGGGCATGCCCGCAAGATGACGGCGCGGCTCGAGGAACTCGGCAAGCAGGTGCTCTATTACGAGAACATCGAGGGCGGCCACGGCGGCGCGGCCGACAACCGGCAACGGGCCTTCATGGACGCGCTCGGCTACACGTTTCTCGACCGCGAACTGAAGTGATCGCGCGGCTGCAAGGCCAGCCCCCCGGCGTGTGAGGGAAAACGAACCCGCATGCCGCAGACGCCTACTGGACCGACTCCACCAGCAGCGTGTGCTTTACGGGCGTGAGCTGCGCATGGGCGTCTTTATCCAACTCCTCCCAGCGGCTCATCAACTTCTTGGTCAACGTGCCCGCAGCCGCCTGAACTTCCGCATCGGTGCCGATGTCGGGAATGTTGCGGAAGTCGGTGACGACCTGCTTGATCATGAAGGTCTCGAAGCCCTGCTTGGCGGCAACCGCTCCCTGAAGCCTGGAAAAAGAGGGGTCGAACGGAGTCTTTGAGAACTCCGCCGGCAGGTTGATGCCTGCCGCCAGTTGCTCCTTTGTGAACTCGTGGCTCTCGTCGCCCCAGGTAACCTTGGCCTTCGGAGTCTTCAATCCCGCCACCTTGAGGATGAAGCGATTGAGGTCCTGGTTGAATGCCACGAACGGAAGAATGCTCCGCGTGCTACCGCTGCTCTTGCCATCGCCCTCGAAGCAGAACGGCCATCGGCGGCTTTCCACCTCTAACGCGGTCTTGCCGTCGACCCGCGACTCGGCGACCACCGCGTGGCCATTGCTCGGCTTGGTGCCGGCTCCCTGTCCCCCGTTCAGGTCGATCGCGATCTCGCCGATCGTGCCATCGACGCCGAGCCCCTTGAGGAATGCGTAGGCCATGAGGAGCTGGCCATTGGGACCGGGATGGAAGCCGTCGCCACCGCAGACGTCGTATTTCGGGCCGAGTGTTTCATTGGCCTTCTTCATGGCGTCGACCATCGCCGCATGCACGTCGGCGAACCGCTGGTGCTTCTCCGCGGCCAGTTTTTTGTCGATGTCACGGAGGTGGGCGAGGGTGTCGTTGTAGGCCACGTGCGACGGCTGCTCCCCCATCTTTTGGCCCGGGCGGAAGAAGTTGGTGTCGACGGCCCCGGGCGATCCGACCACGACCGACTTCACACCGAGTTGATCGAGCTTGCCGAGGACGTTGCGCATGTTCCTCTCGTATCCGGCCCCGATCTCCTCCTTCCACGGCTGGTAGCCGCCGTCGTTCATGCCGTAGCAGAGCGTGACGACGGTGGGGCGGAACGCGGCGAGGTCGTTCTCCGCACGGTTTGCGAAGCCATCCGCCCGTTCGCCGCCCCAGCCGAACTGCATCACTTTCACGTCGGGCACGCCAGAGCAGGCCAGCAGGTAGCATTCGAGGAACTTGCTGTAGAGCTTTTGCTCGGTGATCGAATCACCCACGATCGCAACGCGGGCGGCGGGCACGACTGCCGACTCGGCGTGGACGGAGCGGGCGGAGAACAGAGAGGCCGTTGCGATCACGAGCAGCAGGGAAAGGCGGTTCATGGATCATCTCCGGGCGGGCGGTGTGGGGGCGAGGGGGGGACGCCGAGCATCCTAAGTGGGAGCCCCTTGTCTCGCCACGGATTGGCCGTTAGTCTCGCGTTTCCGCAAGCTACGCAAGCTGGGGTAACGCTAGGGAGTGCGTGGTTTGGGTTTTTTAACCATCCGTTTTCCATCGAGCATTTTCTTCTGGAGGTTCTCCTGTGGCACGCCGTGGCATTCCCCCGATCAGCAAAATTCTGGGCATCGTTGACAACTTCGAGAGTCTTCCGGCGCATGGTGACATCGGTGACGCCTGGTACGAAGAAGGCCACGGATTGCTGTGGATTTGGGATCAGGACCACAAAAAGTGGTTCGAAATTGGCCGGCTGCACAATGCGTCACCCGGACTGATTGCCAGCCTGGCCGAGGCGGTGGGCTTCAGTGGCAGCGGTGCGAATGGCGGTGCCGGAGCCGTTGGGACTCGTGGTGCCGTGGGCGAGCGTGGCCTAGCGGGACCAAAGGGGGACAAGGGGGAAGTTGGCCCGGCAGGCCCGGCAGGCAAGGACGGTGCGCCAGGCCGCGATGGTGCGGCTGGCAAGGATGGCAAGCCCGGTGCTGAAGGTCCAGCGGGCAAGATTGGCCCGGTAGGTCCGGCGGGCAAGGATGGTGCGCCAGGCCGCGATGGTGCGGCTGGCAAGGATGGAAAGCCCGGTGCTGAAG
>CAYSPN010000826.1:0-2962 GCA_964432895.1 uncultured Candidatus Kuenenia sp. | reverse complement strand
GGTGCGGGACCGTCCGCCCAGAACGGCCGAGGCGAGTCGGTTGGGCCGATACTTGAGCCGCTTCGCCACCGCCAAGACTCGCTTGCGAGTTGCCTCGGCAACGCTCCCCCTGCCGCTGATCGCACGCGACGCCGTGATCACCGACACGCCCGCGGTCTGCGCAACCTGTCGGATGTTTGGTTTGGGCGGACGGGATGATTTCAACGCGGGCATGCCATTCCCCTTCCGGCATACGATTGCGGTTTGTACCTCAGACAACCCAAGAGTATGATACATGTGTCATTGATTCAAGATAAAAAACGTTTCCTCGAGGTTTCTTGTGATCTCGTTCGGACGGATGACGATCGGTGGCCTTGTTTTTGCGACCCTCGGGGCCGTCGCCGGAGCCGCCGGGACCGTTGGGGCCGCCGAGCCCTCGGTCGTGGCCAGGGTCAAGGCCTCGACCCAGCCGCTTCTGGCCGCCCATTGTGCGGACTGCCACGGCCCCGATGACGCGGGCGGCGGATTTCGTATCGACACGCTTCCGGCGGCGATCGACTCAGCCGACACGGCCGACCGCTGGCGGAAGGTGCTCAACGTCTTGAACTCCGGTGAGATGCCGCCGAAAGACGCCGAGCAGCTCGCGCCCGCTGCCAAGGCCGATCTCCTGGAAGACCTCTCCCAGGCGATCGTCATCGCTGGCAAGGCGTTGGCCGACACCGGCGGCCGTACCACGATGCGACGGCTCAACCGCCGCGAGTATGCCAACACCCTCCGCGAACTGCTCGGTGTGCAGCCGCGGCCCGATGGGCTGCCGGCCGACGGCGGCTCGGGCATGTTCGACACCGCCGGCGAGAAGCTCTTCATCTCGGCAGATCAGATCGAGCAATACCACGAGATCGCCGTCGCCACGATCCAGGAGTCGTGGCGACGGTACGGCGCGGCGCACCCATCCCGCACCCACCGGATCGAGGCCGAGACAAGCACGCCGGGTGTGCGGAGCAGGCTGGCCACGCGACTGGACGAGCGCCGCCGGTTTGTGTTGTGGAAAAATGCCGTGGAGGCGGCCGCCCGCAGGCCGGAGAATCAGGCCGCCGCCGCCGAGATTCGCAAGGCGAACCCACACCAGCCCGAGCCGCTCCTGCACGGCTGGCGGAAACTGCAGGGAGCCCCATCGCCGACCGACTTCCAGTTCAACGACTCCGTGCACGCAGTCGAGATGGGCAGCCGCGACTGGAACCTGCGGGTGCCCTACCACACGGCCTACGCGTCGCATCCGGCCGTTGAAAAAGGGGCTTTCCTCGGCGTCAACGACCCCTATGTGAACATCCATCTGCAGTTTCGCGTGCCCGGGGAATGGCCCCCTGGCGCCTACATGCTCAGGCTCCGCGTCGCGGCGACTGAGGAGTCTCTGCCCGAACGACGGTTCATCGTCTGTGGCCGTGTGGGGGCGGAGGACGGGCCTGCCGACTGCTGCGAGGTCACGGGCTCGATGAAGGAACCACAGATTGTCGAGATCCCGGTCGAGACCGAGGGGTCGCAGCTCTTTGTGCTCAGGGAGAAGGGCAGCTACGACAACGACAATCGGGGGCATCGCATCTTCTTCGACGCCTTCAACGCCAACGGCATCGGCCCGCCACTGGGCATCTGGATCGACTGGGTGGAGATCGAGGGGCCATTGCCCGCGAAGCAGCAGGCCCCGGCGGCGCTGGCCGAACTGCTCACCGTGCCGGCCGCCCCGCAGCAGACCACGACGCAGCCGGCCGCAACGAAGCCCTCCGCCGAGCAGGATATTCGTGGCGCGCTCGAACGGTTTGCCACGCGGGCATTTCGCGGCCGCCAGCCCGAGCCGGCGTTTCTCGACCGTCTCCTTGCGATCTACGAGCAGGAGCGAGCTGCTGGCCGGCCGTTTCGCGAGGCGGTGACGGAATCGCTGGCGACCATGCTCTCGTCGCCGCACTTCCTCTATCTGGCAGAGCCAACGGAGTCAGAGGAGCGAAGGCCGCTCGACGGGCTCGAACTCGCCAGCCGTCTCTCCTACTTCCTGTGGAGCGGGCCGCCCGATGACGCCCTCCTCGAGTCTGCCCGTTCAGGCGAGCTGCTCAAGCCGGAAGGCCGGGCCGCACAGGTCGAGCGGATGCTCGACGATCAGCGATCGCGGGACTTTGTCACGGCGTTCACGCATCAGTGGCTCGGAGTCGAACGCCTCGACTTTTACCAGTTTAAGGACAGCGTGTATCCCCGCTACGACCCGAAAACCAAGGACGCTTCTCGGCAGGAAATCTACGAGACGGTCGCGATGCTCCTGAAGGAAAATCTGAGCCTTCGCAACCTTCTGAAGAGCGATTTTGTGGTCGTCAATTCGATGATGGCGAGGTATTACGGCCTCGATGGGGTCAGCGGCGACGCGTATCGGATGGTGAAGCTGCCGGAAGGCTCGCCTCGGGGCGGGCTTCTCGGCATGGCGGCCGTGGCCGCCATGGGAAGCAATGGCGAGCAGACGAGCCCGGTGGAGCGGGGCGCATGGGTGCTGCGGAAGCTGCTCCACGATCCGCCGCCACCCGCCCCTCCCAACGTGCCGCAGATCACGAGGCTCGAAGGCCAACTGCTCACCACGCGCGAGCGTCTTCAGATGCATCAGGAAGAGCCGCAGTGCGCGTCCTGCCACAGGACGATCGACCCGATCGGGTTCGGGCTGGAGAACTTCGATGCCGTCGGCATGTGGCGGTCGAAGGACTCGTATCAGAAGACCGGTGTGGGCACGAAGGAATGGGAGATCGACTCGTCCGGGGCGTTTCACAACGGTCCTGCGTTCAAGGATTTCAATGAACTGCGGCAGATTGTGGCCTCTCGGCACACCGACTTCGCGACAGGCTTCACCGAGGCGCTGCTCGCATACGCGCTGGGCCGGCCCGTCGGGTTTTCGGACGACGACCTTGTGAAGACGATCGTCGACCGGGCCGCTGCCAAGGACTTTTTCGTT
>CAYSPN010000825.1:0-5238 GCA_964432895.1 uncultured Candidatus Kuenenia sp. | reverse complement strand
GACGATGCTGTCGCCGATCATGATGCTTTCGTCACGTTGTCTGGAGAGCACGAGCATCGCTGGTTCCTTCCTGATCCTTTCGTATCGCCGACGATCCTGCGTCGGTGGCTACAAAGATTATGCACTCTTTTTGAGTGACGGGCGTTGGGTGACAAGTTCGTATTGCATGGAAAGCTCGCCGGTGGCAACGACCTGACGGCCCGTGCGGGCTTCAAGGTTGATGACGATCGGTGCTTTCAGATTGAGAGTGAGGCCCATATCGGTTTTTCCGACGACGACGACGACCTGCGCCTGCCGCATGTCGGCCAACGCCAGGGGGGTAAGTTCGCTGCGTGGAATCCGTACCTGATAGTCGGGGACAAACCGGCGTGGGCTGACCACGGCCAGTGCCACATCGCCGCGGGTCGTGCTCTGTAACCATCCCAGGGCGTCGTTATCGGAGTCCGCGAGCAACGCCCATTCACGGCAACCCTCGAGCCCCGGCAGGCCGCTGGGGAAGTGGAGGATATCTGCCGGATCGACGTCGATCCGTCCAAACCTGTTGGTGGTGATCCGCATGGGTGATGGCACTCCTTCGCCTCGAACGCAGTGAAGCAGCGTCAGTGGCCACTCGGCCTTCCGACTCCTGCTCGCACAAAACAGATCGGCAGTCAGGGCGGTTCGGGTTGAAGAAATAGGCTTGGATAAAAGAGAAGGATGCGGAAGTCGTTGCCGGCAATGGGGTTCGTGATGACTGCGTTGCCGTGCGGGCCTGGGTAGACCGGGTTGCGAATGTGGTAAATCTGTCACAATCATCCCCAGGAACGCCGCACGTCCGGCTGCCGACTCGTCCATTCGCCCCGTCCGTTCGAATTGGAGAACATGATGCGTCGCTTCGTTCAGTTCGTCGCCATCGGTTTGTTCGCTGCCTCGGGTTGCCTGTCCGGCAGCTACGACGAGGATTTCCGCGGCAGCCTGCAGCGTTACCGAGAGGAGGGCGAGTTTCAGCGACTCCATCAAGAGCCGAAGGCATTGGCCGAGAACCGCTTGCTGCTTCGCGTGCCCAAGCTGTTCACGGAAGAGGATGCCGTCGGAGACAAGGAGCGATCCAAGCCGCCGTTCCTCAAGGATTTTCCAGGGTTTCGTGTCGCGTATCAATCGCTTCTCGATGCCGATGGCGCAAAGTCGCCAGCCGTGCTTTCCGTGGGAGTCTTGACCGACAAGGAGAGCAGTCTTGAGGACATCAAAAAGAGGATCCTGAACCAGGTGCAAAAAGAGGCTTCGTTTGCCAAGGCGGCCTGGGCCGCGGCGGAAGGCCAGCCTCCTGCCGGGGGCAACGCACCCTGGTCGGTGCTGAAGCTGGCCGGCCAGCAGCCCTTCGATCGGGTCAACAACGCGGTCACTGAGACCAAAAATGCCGACGGCGAAACACAGGTTTGGGTGGCGTCCGACCCCGACACCAAGGTTTCCGCGGTGCTTGTCTGGCGGGTGCCCCAGGAGCTCGCCGCGGCCGTGCCGCTGGAAGAACTGGCTGGGCTCGTGGCCCGCACGGTCGAGTTCAAGGCCCCGGCAGAGCCTGCTCCCGCAGCCGCCCCACCGGAGGCAGCGCCGGCGGCGGCGCGGTGAGCCGGCCCGCAGTGGCCCTCATTGCCACATCGGCTGGGCGGCCCAGGATGCCAGCGGTGCCAGGATCAGGAGCGGCGCCCAGGCGCCGATCGACGGGCTGACGATGTAGGCCGCGGCCAACGCATGCCAGCCGAAGATCACGAGGAAGAAGACCACCGCCGACAGCACGCACATGCCGACGGCGACGAAGATGCCCCGGCGATTGGGGCCTACCACCAGCGGGATGCCGAGAAGCGCGAGTGACATGTCGAGCAGCGGCGCCACAAGCCTCGCGTGAACCCGCAGCGGAATCTCCGCGCCGACGCCCAGACTCGGATTGGCGATGGCTCGGACGAGTTCGATGGTCGATGAATACTGGCCCCAGTTGGCCGACCCGATCAGTTGCTCGAAGGTGACATCGCTCGTTACGAAGCACTGCCCTGGGGAGAGCCAGTCTGCGGCCGACCGCGTGATCACCACCGTATGCCCGCCGCTTTCAAGCGGTGCGAGCTGATCGATGTCGGCGGGCTCGCGGACCTGGCAGAGCAGGTACCCCGCCGGGTGCGTGGCGTCAGCGGGTTTCCAGTAGGCCTCGGCTGCGTCGATCTGCGGGCCATAGTCGGAGAGGGAGGGTGGCATGAGCAGGCTGGGCTTGTCGATCCGGCAGGTCGCAGACTGGGCGGTGCGGCCGCGGAACAGGATCTCCGTCGCGTGGTCGTAGCGGGCTTCGAAGGGGTGGGCGGCGTCGCCGCGGAGATCCTGCGCGTTTCGGGAGAGGTTCTGGCGTATCTTCGGCAGCACGAGTTCGCGGTTCGCCATGGCCAGCAGGCTCACGACGGCGGCGAAGACCAGCGTCGAACGGGCGATCCGCCAGCGGGTCACGCCGGCCGCGAGCAAGGCTGTGAGTTCATTGTGCCGCTCCAGCCACGAGAGCGCGAACATGGCGCTGGCCAGCGAGATTACCGGGCTCGTGGCGTCGAAAAACGAGATAAGTCGGTAGCCGTAGTAGGCCCCCAGCACCCGTGCCAAGCCACCCGCTTCCGGGGCGTGGGCGATGAATTCCTCGATGTTCGTGAAGGCATCGACCACGAACGTCAGCCCGGCCAGGCTCACGAATACGATCATGAACGCATGCAACTGCGCCCGGGTGATGTAGCGGTCGATGAGCATGAACGCTTGACGGATTGCGGCCGTGGCGGACGATTGATCCGATGGCAGGACGCGGGCGTTTCCGACCGGCAGCGGCCGGATCCCGGAGGAGCGGCGGAGGGTACGCCGGTCAGCCGGGAGCGTCAACCTGGACTCTGGCCGCAAAACCGTCGCGGCAGAGTCCTGCTAGAGGCCTGAAAGCCGCACCGCAGGATGTCGGACCGCCACTGTTCGCAGCAGCGAAAGGCACGTCGATGGAATGGGCTCGCATGCTGCAGGCACAGGCCGGCCGTTGGACGGCCCGCTGCCTCGATCTCCTCTATCCGCCGCGGTGCCCCATCTGCCGGCGGGAGGCCTCCGCAACGGACCTGGACACGGCGTCGGATCCGGAATCGCCATTCCGGGCGCCATCCCGCGGTTCATCCTGGGCCGCTACGGTCTGCGGCATGTGCACGAGGGAACTCTCCACCGACAGTGCCCGTTGTTGGCGGTGTGGCGAGGCCGGTGGTGCCGCGGACGGCTGTCGATACTGCCCGCAGCGGCCCCACGACTGGCGGCAGATCGCAATCTTGTCGTCCTACGCCGGCGGTCTTCGCGCGGCGGTCCTTCGGGCCAAGCGTCCGGCGGGGGACGACGTGTCTGCTGCGCTGGCGTCGCTGATCGTCCGCAAGCACGGGGATACGCTGGCTTCCTGGGAAGTCGGTCGGGTCGTTCCCGTTCCGATGCACTGGCTGCGGCGGTCGATCCGCGGCACCAGCGCCGCAGACGAGCTGTCGCGGCGGATCGCCTGCCTGCTGGGCCTGCCCCACTGCCGGGCGCTCGTGCGGCACCGGGCCACGCGAATGCAGAACGAACTGCCGATCGCAGACCGGCCGCTCAACGTACAGGGAGCCTTTCGTTGCCGCCGCCGGCTCGATGGAGAGCGGATCCTGCTGGTGGACGACGTGGTGACGACGGGCGCGACCTTGTCGGCCTGCTGCCGGGGACTGCTGGCCGCCGGCGCTGCGACCGTCGATGTGGCGGTCGTGGCCCGGGCCGACAGAAGCACCGCTGACGACGCCTAGGCAACGCTGGAATGCGGAATTCTCCAACGCATTGGTTCGCCAGCTGCGGCATGCTCGTCGCCGGCGGATTCTGCTACGGGAGGCTCTTGGACGAATCGTGAATCGCTTGTGAGTCGCAGAATTCACCGGACTCCTGCGCGTGCCTCCGACCGGCTCCTCAGCATCTGGAGGTTCCTGGTCTCCCGTCACCAGTGGTTCGCCGGCTGACACGGCCATGTCGGATAAGCCGCGGGTTTCATAGACTCGGGGCTGTCGAGCGTTGATCGCGGCAGTCAGGAGGAACACGCAGGCATGCACACGCATTCAGAAACCGCCGGGCACGAGCCGCCGATCCGGGTGGGCACCCGGGCCAGCCTGCTGGCTCGCACCCAGACAGGGTGGGTCGTCGAGCAACTTCGCAGCCACGGCCACGCCGTGGAGATTGTCACGATCTCCACGCAGGGGGATCGCCGCGATGACGTGCCGATCGCGGCCATCGGCGGAGACGGGGTTTTCGTCCGCGAGCTGGAACGGGCCCTGCTGGAACGGCGCATCGATGCCGCCGTGCACAGCCTGAAAGATCTGCCCACGGAGGAGACGCCCGGCCTGACGGTGGCCTGTGTGCCCGTGCGGGCCATGCCGTTCGACGTGCTCGTTGCCCGGGAGCCGTGCACGATCGAATCACTGCCACCCGGCGCCGTGGTGGGAACCTCCAGCGTGCGGCGGGTCGCCCAGGTGAAGTCGCTTCGCGGCGACCTGGTCGTCCGTGCCATCCGCGGCAATGTCGACACGCGGCTGCGGCGGCTCGATGCCGGCGACTACGACTGCCTGATTCTTGCCGGCGCGGGTCTTGAACGGCTCGGGTTGGCCAGCCGAATCACGCACGTGCTGCGGCCCGACGCCTTCTGGCCGGCGGTCTCACAAGGAGCCCTGGGGATTCAGATCCGTGCTGACGATCGTCGGCTGCGTCTCGCGCTCGAACCGCTCGACGACCCCGACACCCATCAGGCTGTGCGGGCGGAACGGAGTTGCCTCGCGGCTCTCGCCGGAGGGTGTCTGGCCCCCATCGGAGCCTGGGGGCATCAGGCAGACGGCCAGTTCGAACTCGGTGGCTGTGTTCTCGAGGATGCGGGAGACCGCGTGACAAGGATCGTGGCCACGGTCCGAGCGACCGTTGCGAACGACGATCTACGGGCATTGTCCGGCATGCCAGAGTCGCTGGGGAAGCAACTGGCCGGAATGCTTCTCGACCGCGGTGCCGAAGCGATGCTGGCCCGCATGCGGCCGCAGGCTCCGCACGGCTGATTCGTCCGGGCAAGCCCTGATTCCTCAGTGGAATGCCTGATTCCCTCTCAAAAGAGGATCTGCCACCAAAGTGGGTGATTGGCCGATTGGCCTGATTTCGTAACAGTGTTGCGTCATTCCACGCAGGTGGGCTTGAGCACACGAGGCAGAAAGCGGT
>CAYSPN010000824.1:0-1507 GCA_964432895.1 uncultured Candidatus Kuenenia sp. | reverse complement strand
TGCAGAGGCACTATGACGATGACGGTCTCTACGCAGATCCCGCGACGTGGCCCGATGGAACAGCGGACGGGCCGTTCAAGGGGAAGCTGCCACAGGGACAAAAGACCGTCGCGGAGGCAATCGCCGCTGCGGCCAAGCAGTGAGCCGCGAGTTGGATTTTCGGGCACTTCGGGGACGTGAACTGCCCATCGCCCCCGAGTTCGCACTCCCTCTGCTGGAGACGCCGGAGGAGGCCAGGACGGGGACGGTGTTCCACCTCGAAGGCCGACAGGGGCGGTACCGGGACTGGGAGGTTTCGAAGATCGTCTCGAAGATCGGCAAGGCGGCGGGCGTGAAGGTGTACGTGAACCCGAAGGATCCAGAGAAGGTGAAGTACGCATCCGCCCATGACTTCCGCCGCGCGTTCGGCGTGCGGTGGGCGGCGCGGCTCATGCCTGCCCAACTGATGAAGTTGATGCGGCACGAGTCGATTGAGACGAACCTGCGGTTCTACGGGGGCACCGACGCTCGAGCGGACGGCCGAGGCGGCGTGGGCGGCGTTCGATGTGGTCCAGCGGGTGTTCGCGGGGCCGTTTGCTAACAGGCTTGCTAACAGTGCCACTTCCAGGGGTGCTGACGTCGCACCACCGGAGGAGCGATCCGTGCAGGAACACAAGGATCACAAGCGAAGTAGGCCCGGTGTGATTCGAACACACGACCAAGGGATTATGAGTCCCCTGCTCTCACCGCTGAGCTACGGGCCCGATTACGGGCCAGTGTAATCGCTTTTCATGATCGCGGTCAGGCCTCGTCGGCAATCGCTCCCCGCCCCGCATCCTCGACCACCGCCAGACCGTTGACCGTGAACCACCTCGTGAACAGCTCGAAGTCGGCCGTGTCGGGCCAGTTCGTGTCGTCAGGCTGCCACGTCTTCAACTCACGGCGAAAGATCTCCTCGAAGATGTCCTCGACAACCTCCTCCAACTCCTCGGGAAAATGGCAGGCGGGGATGAGATACACGGCTCGGTCGGCAATCACTTTTCGTTCCTCAATGGTCTCGTCGCTGATCCCGGTTGTTTTTAGCCAGCCATAAAACGCCGATTCGTGACCGATCACCACGGCACTGCGATTGAGCATGGGTTCCTGCCGTTTCGATAGTTGAACGGCATTCTGCCCCGTAGCTCCTCCGCCGCATGCCCTGCCCGCGGAGACATAAATTGCCGGTCAGGTAGACCAGCCGCGACATCGTATGCACGTCGCGAGAATGATCGGGCACTCTCGACCAAGTCACGGGAGGAGCCTGACGGACACTCGCGAAAGATGACCCCGGCCTGTTCAGCACACCAGGCTGCTCGCATAATCCGCGTTCACACCTCACCTCCTCCCCGGTCGAGCCCCGCCCACGAGACGCGTCCGTGCATGAAGTCGACCTCATTCTCACGCTCACCGGCGGCCTGACCGCGGCGCTCGTGCTCGGCACCATCACGCAGCAGTTGCGGCTGTCGCCCATCGTCGGCTACCTGCTCGC
>CAYSPN010000823.1:0-5483 GCA_964432895.1 uncultured Candidatus Kuenenia sp. | reverse complement strand
TTTGAACCCACGAGCCGCTTTCGCGACTGCCGGTTTTCAAGACCGGTGCATTCAACCGCTCTGCCACCCATCCAAATCCAACGGACGACGACAGCCTCCGCCGATCCGTGACCTCCGCAGTCTATCCCGCCCGCCAAACCCGTCCAACGCCCGTTTCAGGCACAGGCTTTGACGAAATCGGCCGGATTTCCTACATTTCCGGGTCTTCCGCACACCTACGGTCTCTTTCCCTACCCCACCACATATCAGGAACACCAACGCATGGGCGGCATCAGCAACAGGATGAAGGAAATCAAGCGACGTCGGCACCGCCGCCAGAAGCTGGCCAAGTTTGAGACCAAGCTCAAGAAGGCTACGACGTCCGAGAAGCTCGTCATCGCCGCGAAGCTCCGCAAGATGACCACCGGCTGCGATCTCCTCATCGCCCGCATGGGCCTCGAAGAGCGCAAGCGCGGCTAGGCGATCAGGCCACACCCCCACGCGAACAAGCCGTGGGTTGAACCGCTGGGTATGATTTGAGCATGCCCACAAACCAGCTCATTCCAGCGAACGATCTGGCGCCGCCCAGCATCCGTCACCTCTCACCAGAGGACAGGATTCGACTCTGGGCGCAGATTGTTGACGAAGGAGACCGGATGCTCCTCGGCGGCTTCCGCGACAAGCACGGCACCGACGAACTGGCAACGGAAGCCTTCCTCGCCTGGCTCGACCGCCGTTCCGCCGATAGCACCGCGGCAAAGTTTCGCATGCTTAAGCGATTCCGCTCAGGGCCAACCAATGGCCAGTGAAGGTGTCCTCGCCACACTGCATCAAGGCTGGGATGCCCTCACATCCCTCGACTCCCCCATGGCGTTGATCGGCGGCCTGGCGCTCACCGCATGGAACCACGCCCGCTACACGCGTGATGCCGGCGTGCTGATCGCCATCGATCGCCGGCGCATCGACGAGGTTGTGCTCCATCTGAAGCAGGCCGGCTTCCACCCGAAACATTCGCCGCCAGCCCTCACGATCGACGGACAGACGATCCTCCAATTCATGTATCTGCCGGAGGATGCTCTTCTTCCGTTTCAGTTCGACGTTCTGCTCGCAGACGTCGAATTCCAGCGGGAGTCCCTGACACGCGCGGCAGAGCGACGCCTGCCTGGGAGCGACCGGCCTATTCGCGTCGTGCGACCGGACGACTTGATCGTCATCAAGTTGTTGGCAGGACGCATCATCGACCGGGCCGACGCAGCCATGCTCCTTCGCGAAAACCGTGACGAGATCGACTTCCAACGGCTCCAGATGGCAGTCCGCTCCCTGGAACTCACAGCCGACTACGATGCCATCTGGCGGGATGCTTTTCCCGACGAGCCGATGGCACACGCGCACGCGTGAAACGAATACACTGCGACGGCGACCGTCAACTCGTTCCGAGCCAGTTTGTGGTCTTTAATCCGTCGACGCGAGCGAACTCCCTGGTGTTGTCCGTCACGAGAACGGCATCGACCGACTTGGCGTGGGCGGCGATCATCAGATCGTAGGGCCCGATCAACCGGCCCCGCTTTTCAAGCTCGGCCCGGATCGGACCGTACAGCCTCGCAGCCGCGGCATCGAACGGGAGGACTCGAAAACCGGATACCAGAGCGTCGAAGACCCGCCTGTTGTGCTGTCGACGCCGACTTTTGGCGATGCCGTATTCGATCTCAGCGACCACGACCGAAGAGAGGAGAACCGCGTCGGCCGGAATGCCTTCGAGCCGATCCGCAAGGCCGGGCCGCTGCTTGCTCATTGCGATGAGAATGTTCGTATCGAGAAGAAACGGCATGTCATCGATCCAGATCGACATTATCGAGCGGGAGTTCCGCGATCCGCTCCAGATCGAGACCGCCGAGCGACCAGGCCGCTTGAAACACATCGACAGCGGTGCGTTGCGTCCGTGGTTCCGGCACGAGCCGTGCCACGGGCTTGCCGCGACGTGAGATCACGATCTCCTCCCCGGATTCCACCCGTTCCACGAGTGCCGACAGGTGGGCTTTGGCCTCGGCGATTTGAACGCATTTCATGGGGGCCTCAACAAGAGATGACCAACATGGTCATCTGAAGTCTACCCTGCCAGGAAGAGCCGGGTCAACGCGTGGCTACGAAGCCACCAGTTCGAACGTGAACCCATCCTGCACGAAGTCGATCCGCACGCGGCTCCCCTCGGGGAATTGCCCGCCCAGCAGCTCCCTCGCCAGTTCGTTTTGCAGCTGCTGCTGGATCACCCGCTTCAGCGGCCTCGCACCATACACCGGGTCGTAGCCCAGCCGTGCGATCTCGTCGATCGCCCCGTCGGTGCATTCGAGGGTGATGCCCGCCTTCGCGGCCTGTTCCACGAGCCTGTCCACCTGGATCTTCACGATTTTGTGGATGTGCTTCTTGTCGAGCGGGTGGAAGACGATCGTCTCGTCGATCCGGTTCAAAAACTCCGGCAGGAACCGGGCCTGCAGCGACTCCTTCACCGCATCGCGAACCTCCTGTTCGCTGCCCCCCTCCTTCGTGATCTCCTGGATCGCCTGGCTGCCAATGTTGCTTGTCATCACCACGATCGTATTCGTAAAGTCGACCGTGTGGCCGAGGCTGTCGGAAAGCCGGCCATCGTCGAGCACCTGCAGGAGCACATTAAAGACGTCCCGGTGGGCCTTCTCGATCTCGTCGAGCAACACCACCGAGTAGGGCCGCCGCCTGACGGCCTCGGTCAGACGGCCACCCTCCTCGTAGCCCACATAGCCCGGGGGCGCGCCGATCAGCCGCGCGACCGTGTGCTTCTCCATGAACTCGCTCATGTCGATGCGGATCATCGCGTTTTGGTCGTCGAAGAGCACCTCGGCCAGCGCCTTGCAGAGCTCCGTCTTGCCCACGCCCGTGGGCCCCAGAAAGATGAACGATCCGATCGGACGGTTCGGATCCTGCAGGCCCGACCGACTGCGGCGTACGGCATTGCTGACCGCCTCCACAGCCTCGTCCTGGCCGATCACCCGCTGGTGCAGCCGCTCCTCGAGTACGAGCAGCTTCGCCCGCTCCGCCTCGACCAGCCGCGTCACCGGAATTCCGGTCCAGGCACTCACCACCTCGGCGATCTCCTCGGGGCCCACCTCCCGACGCAAGAGCCGCTTCGTGGGCGGCGCCCCCTTCGCGGCGGTCTCCTTCGCCTCCTTCTCCGAGCCCTCCTGCTCGAGTCGCTGCTGCAGGGCCTTTCGCTTCACGTCGAGTTCATAGAGCTTCTGGTACAGATCCTCGCCCACCGGCTGCCCCGAAGCCTGCCGGTCCTTGATCTGCACGCCCGCCTTGTCAAACGCGAGCTGCACCTCGTCGAGCTGCTTCCGCACCTCCTGGGAGCTGCCGACGCCACTCTTCTCGGCCTCCCACTGCTCCCGAAGGCTGGCGAGCTTCTTCCGCAGCTCGGCCGACTCCGCCTCGATCTCGACGAGCCGCTCCTTGGCATGCTCCTCCGTCTCCTCGGCCAGTTGCCTCGCGGCCAGCTCCAATTGCAGGAGCCGCCGCTGCACCTCGTCGATCTCGCTCGGCACGCTCTGCAGCTCCATCGCGATCCGGCTGGTCGCCTCATCCATGAGGTCGATCGCCTTGTCGGGCAGGAACCGGTCGGCGATGTAGCGATGCGAAAGCTCCGCGGCTGCTACGAGTGCGGAATCTTTGATCTTCACGCCCTTGTGGTGCGCCTCATACCGTGGCTTGAGCCCCCGCAGGATCGCGATCGTGTCTTCCACGCTCGGCTCGCCGACCATCACCGGCTGAAACCGTCGCTCGAGCGCGGCGTCTTTCTCGATGTGCTTGCGGTATTCGTCGAGCGTCGTCGCCCCGATGCATCGCAGCTCGCCGCGGGCCAGCGCCGGCTTGAGAAGGTTGGCCGCGTCGGACCCGCCCTCCGCGGCGCCCGCACCGATCACGGTGTGCAGTTCGTCGATGAACAGGATCACGTTGCCCGCTGACGCCTCCACCTCGCGGAGAATCGCCTTCAGCCGGTCCTCGAACTCGCCGCGGTATTTCGTGCCAGCGATCAGGGCGCCCAAGTCGAGCGCGATCACCCGCTTGCCCCGCAGAGTCTCCGGCACGTCCGACTGCACGATCCGCACTGCCAGCCCCTCGGCGATCGCCGTCTTGCCCACGCCCGGCTCGCCGATGAGCACCGGATTGTTCTTCGTCCGCCGCGAGAGCACCTGGATCACGCGGCGAATCTCGGCGTCGCGGCCGATAACGGGGTCGAGCTTGCCCTGGCTGGCCCGCTTCACGAGATCGATGCCGTATTTCTCCAGTGCCTGAAATTTTTCCTCGGGGTTTTGATCGGTCACCCGCGACTGGCCACGCACCGCCTGCAACCCCGCCATCAGCTCCTTCTCGCCAACCGCCGCCAGTTGCAGGACGTTCTTCGCCTTCGACGGGGTCTTGACGAGCCCCAGGAGCAGGTGGTCTGTCGAGACAAACTCGTCCTTCATGGCGGCCGACTCGGCCGTCGCCGCTTCGAACACCTTGATTAGCTCCTGGTCGGGCTGTGGCTGCGCTCCTCCTGACACCTTCGGCAGGTGCGACAATTCCGCCTCGATGATCCGCTCGAGGTGCCCCCGATCGACGCCGATCTTCTCGAGCAGCGGCCGCACAATCCCCTCGCGCTCGGCGACGAGGCTGTGCAGGAGATGCACCGGAGTCACCTGCGGGTTGCCGCGGCTGCCGGCCAGTTCGACGGCGTTTTGCACCGCCTCCTGGGCCTTGATCGTGAACTTGTCAAAACGAAATGGCATGCGCTCCCCGGCTCAGATGGCGTTGTGGTTCATGGGATCGTTTGGAACCGCGCTCCGCATTTCCCTCGCTCGCGCCTCGGGCTTGGATGGGAATCAGGCCCCATGGAAGCCCGCGACGCAAGCAAGGTTCTGCGGTTCCGACGCATATCCGTGCCTCTGTCTTGGCTAAATGTCTTTCTTGACCTCGAACTCCGCGTCGATCGCGTCGTCTGGCCCCTTCGCGCCGCCGCCTGCGCCAGCCGTTTCGCCCGGGCCAGCTCCCGCAGCCTGTCCGCTCGTGGCTGCATAGAGCACCTTCGAGAGTGCGTGGGCCGCCTGCTCGAGCGAGTCGTGAGCCGATGTGATCGCATCGACATCCTCGCCCTTCGCCACCTCGCGGGCCTTCGCAATCGCCGCCTCCAGCGGCGCCTTGTCAGAGGCTGACAGCTTCTCGCTGTTCTCCTTGACGAGCTTCTCCGTCTGGAAACAGAGCGCTTCGGCTTTGTTGCGGGCCTCGGCCAGCCGCACCTTCCGCTTGTCTTCCTCGGCGTGGGCTTCGGCGTCTTTCCGCATCCGCTCGATCTCGGTCTCGTTCAAGCCGCTCGACTGCTCGATCTTGACCGTCTGCTCCTTGTTGGAGCCAAGGTCCTTCGCGCTCACCGACAGGATGCCGTTGGCGTCGATGTCAAACTTCACCTCGATCTGGGGAGTGCCACGCGGCGCGGG
>CAYSPN010000822.1:0-1745 GCA_964432895.1 uncultured Candidatus Kuenenia sp. | reverse complement strand
AATGCCGTGGCGCCGTGTGATGCGGAGAGCTCGTTTTAAAAACAGACGGGGGTGCCTGGGTCCCGGGGCATGTGATCCGAGCGGTTGTCCGACACAGACCAGTTTTCTGGTCAGGTCGGAAGCCTTCGGCTGTACACGCGACCGGAGCCGTCAATCGGCCCCCAACGAGCCTCGTTAAGAGCTCACCGACATGGATCGACGCATCACGAACATGACAGAAAACGTATCGCCGCACGCTCCTTCTGCTGGCTGTCACTGGCTGTCAACACGATCCAGGTTTCCGGCACCTGGCCGCCCGCTCACTCCTGCTGCTCGCGACCGGCCGGTCCCATCGACTTGGTGTTGCGTTCCACCGCCATCACCACGGTCTGCCGCGAAGCACCGTCGGCCGTGCTGGCGACGATCGGCAGCACCTGCCTGCGGTTGGGCATGTCCACACGCACGCGGAACGTCCCATCAGCATGCACCTTGACCGGCTCTCCCTGCAAGGTGAGGTAGGCGCCCGGCTGCGTGACGCCATAGACGACCATTTCGGCGTCGACCTCGAGTTCGAAGGCGGGAACACCATCTTCGCCGTCTTCGTCTTCCGCGCCGGTGCTGCGGGCCGCCGGCGGCCCCATCGGTCGTCGGAGGCGTTCCTCGAAGAGTTCCTGCAGTTCCGTGCTCGAGTGCTCTGCCGAGAAGCCGCCGCTCATGGCGTAGATCCGCTCGCAGTCGTCCCCAATTTCGCCCCAATGGGCGTCGAGCGTGTCGCCCTGTGGGCTGTTCGGCATGGTGACGGCGTTGCTGCGCACCAGAGCGTGAAATCGGCCGGAGATCGCCAGATAGCCGATCTCGCATCGATAACGGTGCGGTTCGCGGATGTCGATGAACCAGTTCTTCACCCCGCCATGCACCGCAATCTCGCGGACGACGCGTTCGGAGGGCGAGGCATTGAGTCCACTCTCCAGTTCGATCAGCCGCAGGGTCGGCCTCGCACCGTGCCATTCCTGGCCAAGGGCCGCCTGCGCGCGGGCCACGCTGCGGGCCGTGAGCTCCCAGAAGACGTGCAGCCAGTGTGGGCCACGAACCATGAGCACCATGCGATCCCGCACCGGACGGGGCGAACGGCCACCTTCAGGCGGTGTGGAAAGGTTTTTGGCCTTGAGCAGGCGTTCACGTGCTTGTTGGAGCCGGAGGGCAACAGCTGGATCCTGGGACGGGGCAACGGCCCTGGAAACGCCTTTTGCAGAAACTCCCGCGGCAGCCGCACCCGCCAGCAGGCCGACAGATGTCGGTGCACCGGGGCGGCCGTCACGCATGGGGATGGCTGTGCTTCGGGCGGCCGCCGCCACCGGCGGCCTGGCGCGGGCCTTGCGGACCAATGCCCGGATGAGCTGATCCTTCCGCATGGCATGCCAGCCGGCGACGCCGTGCTGCTTGGCGAGACGGGCGAGGTCGCGAACAGGCTTTTCCTTGAGGCTGGCTGAGGTCATCCGTTGGTGCTTTCCGGTTTGTGCGCAGCCAGACGCGGCCTCCGCTCGAGCCATGCGTCCCAACTGCATGATTCAACGGTACCGGGAACCGGGGCTAAACGCAAACAAAAACCCCCTCAACAGGGTGGATTTTGGCGGAAAACAGGGCAAATGTCACCCAAATATCGCTCAGTCGCCGCGGAGTTTGAGGCCTCGCTCTGCCAGCTTTTCACGGACTTCGTTGAGGCTGGTGACGCCGAAGTTCTTGCATTCCATGAGATCTTCGGCCGT
>CAYSPN010000821.1:0-3626 GCA_964432895.1 uncultured Candidatus Kuenenia sp. | reverse complement strand
GGCGCCACCAGCGGGCTGGTGCAGAAAGTGGTCGAGATGCGGATCGACGACGATCAAGACTGCGTCTGGTTGCGGGTCGAGATCGCCGGCGGCGCCAGCTGTCACGTCGGCTATCGCTCCTGCTTCTACCGCCGGGTGCCCGTGGGCGCGGAACGTGCACAGGCCACGAAGCTCGAGTTCACCGAGCACGAGAAGGCCTTCGACCCCAAGGCGGTCTACGGCGACGCGCCGAATCCGACGCAGTTGTAATCACGAAGACCATGGCCCTCGTGGCGATGATTGCGCATCGCGTCCCCGCCCCCCATGCAAGCCCATCACCCCGTTTCCATCCAAGCCCGACGCGCGAGCGAGGGAATCCGCGTTGTGCAGCCCGTGGTGTGAAGCCACCTGAAATCCCTTGCTTGCGCTGCGGGCTTGGATGAAGAGCGGACAGGGCTTCAGGGGGCCGGGCTGGCTTGTTCGGCGTCGTCTGCCGGTTCGACCGGCTCGGGCGGCTGTGCCGCTGCCTGCGCGCGGGCTGTTTCGAGATTGCGACGGATGCCGTCGTTCCGGAGTTCCTCGGGAATCTGTTCGAGGAGTTCCACCGCCTCGGCGGGGTTGCCCGTTTCAAGCAGGCAGCTGGCCAGATTGTTGAACGGTTCGATCCGGTGGGGATAGCGGTTGGCCGCCAGGCTGAAGCATTCGATCGCCTCGTCGAAGCGGCCGGTGCTGGCATAGAGAATGCCCAGGTTGTTGATGACATACATGCGGTTGGGATTGTCGATCCGCGCCTGCTCCAGGCATTCGATTCCCTCCGGCACATGGCCCAACTGCACGTGGGCCATGCCCTCGAGAAAGGCCACCGGGCTCACCAGCGGATCGAGCGTCTTCCACGGGGTGCGGGCCCGCTTGGCGGCCGCGAGCATCTCGTCCCATTTCCCCTGCTCACAGGCCCGCCTCGCCACGATCACGTCCTTCTCCTGCTGGACCGCCGCACGCGAGTAGGCGATGCCCAGCCCGAGGGCCGCCACCCCCAGAGGTACGACCACCAGCCGCCCGAGCCGTGCGGCACCGCTGGCCGGGAAGCCACCAGCCGCCGGACAGACGGCATGCTTGAGCACGGTGACGACCGCCAGAAGCAGGGCGAGATAGGCCTGATGGTTGATGCGTTCGAGCGGGAAATCGAAGCTCGAGAGGGTGATGTAGGAGACGAGCCCCATGGCCGCCGCCAGCGCCAGCCAGCGGTCGCCTGGAGGTGCATCGCTCCGCAGGATCGTGCGGATGGCGGCAAACGCGGCCACGAAGCAGCCCACGAAGAGCACGATGCCGAGCACGCCTTTCTCCACGAACACCCAGAGGAAATCGTTGTGGGGCTGCACCCAGTTGGTATGCACGTTGGAGAAGTCGAGGTCGTCGTCGTCGAAGTATTCGTGGAGCCGGACCGTGAAGTTGCCCGCCCCTACGCCGGTGAGCGGGTGGTCGGCGATCATCCGTGAGGTGATCCCCCAGATCATCAGCCGGCCGCCCTCCCGCGGCAGGGCGGCGGGGTTGGTGGGTTCCATGAAGATGCTCCGGAACCGCTGAGCAAAAAAGTTGTCGGCCGGAGCGGTGGCGATGCCGCCCGCAAGGGCGACGAGTCCGCCAAGGCACACGGCGGCCAGAGCATTACGAGCCCGCCGCGACAGGTTGAATCGGGCCGGCACGAGGAGCAGCACGCCGATGGCAGTCGTGGCCCCGGCGAGCACCGCCAGCCAGGCGGCCCGTGACTGGAGGAGCAGGATGATCGCGAGGATCGCGGTGGCGGCCACGGCTGCCAGCCACCGCCACGTCCTCCGAAGGACCACCGCGCCACCAACGCACCACGGGAGCATCAGGACGAGAATGCCGGCGTAGAGATTCACACTCGACATCAGCCCCGTGATCTGTTCCATCGCCCTGCGGCCGTGAATGCCCACGCCGAGCTCCGCGACGATCTCGTAACAGCCCACCGACACGCCGACGATCCCGGCCACGACAAGCACCCGCAGCAGCTGCTCCTGCCACCGTGGCACGATCGGCAGCAGCAGACAGGAGAGGCAGAGCGTGAGAAAGGTCGCCACCGTGCGGAAGACGTCAGTGAAGCCGGCGGAGACGTTGGCCGCGACCAGGAGCGACCCGCAGGTGACGAGCGCGTAGCCGGCAAAGAGCGTGACGATCGGCTCGCCGAGCACGGAAAAGTCGAGCAGTCGGCCGATCCGCGGCACGCTGACAACAACGACCGACACGAGCAGGAAGATCAGTATGGCCAGCAGCCTGGGGATCAGCGTCACGTCGATGGCGGCGTTGTCGACGAGACAATTGAGGACGACGAGCAGGAAGCCGAAGAACGCCAGAAACACCGTCTGGCGGACCACCGGAGGCGTGGCTGTGGCGGCGGTGGTGCCGAGCGGGTTGGTGGTGACGGTGGCATGCATGGAGGGCAGGCTATTCAGGCCGCGCGGATCGGAGCTCGCGGATCGAGGCGGGACTGCCTGCAGCATGCTTCGAATCGGGTCGAAAGGGAAGAGAAAAAGCCCGCGGCTGGAAACCAAAATCCTGTGTGGCGGCAGCGTGATCGAAGACGAGATTCTCGTTCATGCGGGCGGCCATCGTCGGCAGGGATTCGAGCCCCGGCAGCAGGCTGCCCAGTGGCGCGGCAGCCCGCACCAGCGGGAGCGGGACCGTGGCCAGTCGGGGGGGGCGATCGAGCCACCTAAAAATCCGTCGGACCATGTCGCGGTAGGTGAGCGTCTCGCCGCCCGAGATCTCGTAGGCGTCTTGGAGCCCGTCGCACCCAAGGGCCGCCAGGCAGGCCGCGGCGACGTCGTCCGCGTGGATGGGCTGCCGCAGGCCCCCTGCAGCGCCCGCCACCGGATAGAAGCCGACCCGCCGGATGAACCGGGCAATACGGGCGATATTCTGGTCGTGGATGCCGTCGTAGATCATCGTGGGCCGCAGGATGGTGGCCGCGATGCCACGGGTGCGCGCCCAGTCGAGCACCTCGTCCTCGGCGGCTGCCAGGCGTGCGGCGATCGCCCTCTCGGTCGCGGCGGCCGAGTCGCGTTTGGTGAAGCGGCTCGTCGACGACAGCGCGACGAGCCGTCTGGCCCCCGCGGCTTCCAGCAGGGGGAAGTGCTCTGGCACAGCCCACAGCGGACAGACAGCGATCCAGTGCGGGATCGAATCCTGCCACGCGCTGGGGCTGACGGGCAGTTGGTGCCAGCTGATGCCGGCGGAAACGCTCCTCGCGACCGGCGGCACGGCGGCGCGGGAAAAGGCCCATACCGGAACGTCCGGGCCGTCGGCAGTCGTCGAGCCGGGGCCATCAAGTGCTGGTGGCTGCAGCCTGGATCGCTGGAGCCCGGCGAGCACCGACTGCCCGACGAAGCTCGTGGCACCGAGGACAGCCGTCGCCTCGACGGCACCGCTGCTCCGTGCCGTGTGGGGTTCGCGGTGCATCGCCGGCAGCGAAACGATCGTTCAAGCGATCGCCAAAAAGACTAAGGCCCCAGCGGACAAAGGCCCGGAAGACAAATGCACAGAAGCCAAAGGGAGCGCAAGGATCAGGACGTGAGCGGCCGGTTCGAGATGATGATCGGCATGACGGCATGGTCGAGCGGCATCTGATC
>CAYSPN010000820.1:0-1988 GCA_964432895.1 uncultured Candidatus Kuenenia sp. | reverse complement strand
AGGAGATCGTCGAGGTGCATGTGACCGAACTTGTGGATCTTTTCTTTGCGGTGGCTGTGGGCGACGAAGGTCAGTTCCGTGATCAGGATCATCGCCTCGTACATGGCTGGGCAGCGGTCGAGGCCCTCTGGCGAACTGTCGCCGAGGTAGGCCACCAGCGGTGTCCGCACCTCGTGGGTCACATCGATGCCGGAGAGCCGCAGGTCGCGGATCTTCTCGCCGGGGAGACCGTGGTATTCGTGCTTGAGCTTCCGGCGGCGTTCCCAGACGACGTAGCCCACGCTGGGCAGCGTGTGGGTGGTGCCTGAGACGGTGACGACGTGCTCCCGCGAGAGTTCGATCTCGTCGCCGGGCCGTGCGGGCAGGAGCGTGCAGGGCAGCCGGCCGCGGTCGAGTCGGGAGACGGCCTTGAGCAGTTTCTCGATCGGTTCGATCGCCGTCTCGGGCAGATAGATGGTGGGGGGCTCCATCTTCATCATGCGCCGCCGGGCGACGTAGACAGGCAACGCCGCGATGTGGTCAAGGTGGGTGTGGGTGATGAACCACGTGCTCGTGGCCATGAATGTCCACGGCTGTCCGCCCAGATCGAAGCCCAGCTTCAGTTCGGGGATCCGCCAGTAGCTCTGAACCGCGGCGCGGGAATAGCCCTCTACGGTGAGCCCCTTGTGGACGAAGCTGCGAACCGGTGCGTTTTCAATCATGCGGTCTCTCTGGGCTGGTCGGGCCGGGCCGGCTCGAGCCAGATCTCGTCGAAGATCTTGTCCTGCCGTGGGCGCAGTCTGCCACGTCGCACCAGCTCCAGCACTGCCAGAAAGATACCCACGATTCGTGTTCGCGGCATGTCCGCGTCGAAGAGTTCCGAGAAAGAGACCCGTCCTTTCTCCGCCACGATCGTTTCGACGCGGTCGATGTGCACCTCGATCGGCGTGTCGTCCTGGACGATCTGGCGAGGCCGGCGTTTCTCGCGCTTCCGCATCACCCGCGCCAGCGCCCCGACGAGGTCCCAGACGTGGACGTCGCCGATCGTCACCTCAGTTGGTCCGCTGCGCGGCCCGGTCTCGTCGGTGGCGACGCGGGGAAACCGCAGCTCCCACTCCCGGGCCCGGTCTTCAAGCAGCACGGCGGCGTCGCGGTATTGCTTGTATTCGAGCAGCCGGCTGACGAGTTCCTCGCGGACCGGTTCGACCGGGTCCTCCGTCTCCTCGGGCCGCGGCACCAGTTCCCGAGCCTTGATTTCCAGGAGTAGGCTGGCCAGGTCGACGAACTCGCCCACCTGGTCGATGGCGAGATCCTCGAGCACGTCGAGGTAGGCGACGAACTCCTCGGCGATCTTCGCGATCGGCACCTGCGTGATGTCGACCTCGTGCCGCTTCACGAGGTAGAGCAGCAGGTCCATGGGCCCGGCGAACACATCGAGGGCGATCTTGAATTCCAAGCGGTGGCCTCACGCCGTGTCGGGGGTGGCCAGGTCCTGTTTTTCGGCCGAACCCCTGCAGTGTGGAGGGAAATTCTGAGTCTGACAACATGATTCAGCCCCCCCTTGCTGCCCCATTCCCGGGCTGATAGCATTCGGAGCTCAGAAACACGGCGTTTTTTGCCGTCCAGAGCCCCTGGAAAACGGATACAGACGGAACCATTTCGATGAAGACGTTCATGGCCAAGGTTGGTGAGGTGGAGCAGCGGTGGTGGCTGGTCGATGCCAGTGACAAGGTGGTCGGCCGTCTGTCCAGCGACATCGCGATGGTGTTGATGGGCAAACATCGTCCTACCTACACGCCCCACGTCGATACCGGCGACTACGTCGTGGTCATCAACGCCGAAAAGGTGCAGTTCAGCGGCAAGAAGTGGCAGCAGAAGCTGTACCGCTGGTACACCGGTTACCAGGGTCTGAAGACCGAAACAGCCGAGCATCGGCGGGATCGGCGGCCAGAGTTGATCGTCGAGGAGGCCGTGCGGCGGATGCTGCCGAAGTCGCGTCTGGGCCGTGT
>CAYSPN010000819.1:0-12431 GCA_964432895.1 uncultured Candidatus Kuenenia sp. | reverse complement strand
ACCGTCTGGAAGTCGAGTCGGTAGGTCTGCGTCGCGACGGGTGCGGGTGCCGCTGCCTGTCCGCAGCACTGGCCGCGGGCGGTGGGCATCGTGAATGACGTCTGTGGTGCGAGCACGAGCGCCGCACAGAGGACAGACTGCATCTGCCGGGACATGTTCGACCGGCGCGAGTGAGCACGGAACAGGGACATGGGGGTTTCCTCTCCTCGAAAAAGATGCTTCGAGACTAATCCCTCGTACGCAGCCTTCAAGGAGTTTGTTGAGAAAAAATTCATGTTTTTGCCCAGATTTTTGGGGGTAAAGTCGCTATGAACGCTGCAATCGATCCATCTTACGGGGGTAGGGAAGGGGCGGGCCGCCCCGGCCCGTGGAGTGCGCAAAAGCGGGGGAGTGGGGGGCAGGTGATCGCCTCGCTCTGTCCCGGGCATAAAAGCCCTGAGCGCAAGCGACGGGATCTGCATGCATGCGGCCGCTCCCACATCGTCAGGCCCGAAGGGCCGGGTCAGCACCAGCCGACGGAGGTCGGCCAAGCGACGGTCGGCAGGATGCCGAGCCGTCGCGTGTATACGGTTCGGGGCTGCCCATGCCCCGTCGCCGGACGTTCGCTTCGGCCATCCTGGCCTTCGCTCGCTCGATGCTGACTGCGCTCCGGCATCCTGCCTGCGCTGGTCAGCAACGCCGGCTCTCGGGGCATGGGCAGCCCCTCACGGATGTTTCCGAGTCCCATGCAAGCCCGACGCGCCCTCCCATACAAGCCCGACGCGCCCTCCCATACAAGCCCGACGCGCCCTCCCATACAAGCCCGACGCGCGAGCGAGGGTTGAGGGGGCGGTGGGGGGCGGATTCCCTTGCTTGCGCTGCGGGCTTGGATGGCGGCGGAATCGGCAGGATGCCTTGGTTGCACCGCCACCACGCTGCCGGGCAGGATGCCCGGCCCGCGCCAGCGACCGGAGGTCGCCAAGCGAAAATCGGCAGGATGCCGATGTTTCGCGTGTAGTCAGTCCAGCCGGTCGAGCAACCGCCGGCTGCGGGCGTCGAGACGCGACACGTGGGGGATGCTGTATCGCACGCCCGCGTTGTCGGTGATCGACGCGGTTCCGTTCGGCGTGTAGACGATGTCGTCGACATGCGCCACGGTGAACCGGCGAAGGCCGCGGTCGGTCACCACGCTCCACTCCATCGGCTCGCCATCCGACACCGACTCGATCCGTTCGATCACCGGAAGGAACTCTCGCTGCGAGAGTTCCTCCGCGAGCAGGTCGCGGAGCGGCGGATCGAGATCCGAGAGCGAGTCGATCCAGGCGAGTTCGTCACCATCGGTGGCGACGATGGCTACCGGTCCCGCCGCTGCGGAGACTGGGAAGCCGCGGAGCACGTCAACGTCGACATGCCGATGCCCTGCGGCGTCGACGAGGTCGAGTCGGCCGTGCGCGGCCCGTTCCAGCCGCCAGGCGACGGGCGTGGTTTTGTGGAGAGAGGATGTCATGGTGTGTCTCCGGTATCAGGCGCCTGGAGTGAGACGCCGCGAGTTCAGCGACTGGAGCTAGCCGCCGGCGGCCGCCTCCTCGGCGGCCTTCTGCTGGGCATGGTAGAGCCTGGCGTAGGCGCCTCCGGTGGCGAGCAGTGCGTCGTGCGTGCCCATCTCCACGATCCGGCCATGATCGAGCACGACCAACCGGTTGGCCCGACGGAGCGTGGAAAGGCGGTGGGCGATGGCGATCGTTGTCCGGCCCGCCACCAGCCGATCGATCGCCCTCTGGATGACCGCCTCGGTCTCCGCGTCGACTGCGGAGGTGGCCTCGTCGAGGACCAAGATCCGCGGATCGACGAGCAGTGCCCGTGCGATCGAGAGCCGCTGCCGTTCGCCGCCGGAGAGCGAGCCGCCGCGCTCGCCCACTCGCGAGTCATACGCCAGAGGCTGGGCGAGGATGAATTCGTGCGCGCCGGCGGCCCGTGCCGCTGCCACGATCCGCTGCCGCAAGACATCGGGGTCGATGGCCTCGTCGGTGGGGCAGCCATAGGCGATGTTTTCCGCGATGGTGCCGAAGAAGAGGAACGGCTCCTGTAGCACGCAGCCGAGGTTGCGACGGTAGGCGGTGATCGACAGTTCGCGGAGGTCTGTTCCGTCGACCCGGATCGAGCCGCTCGACGGGTCGTAGAAGCGGCAGACGAGGTTGGCGAGCGTCGATTTGCCGGAGCCGCTCGTGCCGACGAGCCCGATCATCTCGCCGGGTTCGATCGTCAGGTCGATGCCGTGGAGGATCTCCCTCGCCCCATAGCGGAAGTGGAGATTCGAGATTTCGATCCGTCCCCGCACCCGTCCCGGATTGATCGGCCGTGCCGCCTCGGCGACCGTTGGCTGGCAGTCGAGGATATCGAAGATCCGCTGGGCGCTGGTGGCCGCGCGCTGCGTGGCGGGCACCATGTGGATCATCGACTCGACGCGGCCATAGAACCGCGAGATGTAGGTGAGAAACGCGGTGAGCATGCCGACGGTCACCGACCCAGAGAACACCATCCACGCCCCGGCCGCCCACACGACGAGCAGACCGATCTCGCTGAACAGGCTCACCAGCGGACCAAAAAAGGCCCAGACGACGTTCACGCGATCGTTGGCATCGAGCACGCGGTCGTTGGCGGCGACGAACCGGTTCACCTCGCGGGCCTCCTGCGCAAAGGCTTTCACCACGCGGATGCCGGGGATGGTGTCGGCCAGCACGCTCGTCATGTCGGCCCAAGCGACGCTGGCCCGTGCGAACCCGCGGCGGAGCCCCTTCCTGACCGCATAGACCAGCCAGACCACGAGCGGGAACGGGGCGAGTGTGACGAGCGCCAGCCAAGGGTTGATCCAGATGAGAACGGCAGCCGTGAGCAGGACGAGCATCACGTCGGAGGCGAACTCGATCAGGTTCACCGACAGGAAGAGGTTGATCCGGTCGGTGTCGCTGCCCACCCGTGACATCAAGTCGCCGGTCCGCTTGCCCGAGAAGAAGTCGAGCGAGAGTGTCTGCATGTGGGCATAGGTCTTTACCCGGAGGCCAGCGGCGATCCGCTCGCTCACCCACGCGAGCGTCCACGAGCGGGCCCAGGACAATAGCCAGGCGGCCATGGCCGCCAGCGCCAGTCCGCTCAGGTACCACCACACATGGGAAAAGGGGATCGGTTCGCCGGCCTGCTTCGGGATGAGCACGCGGTCGACCAGCGGCATCGTGAGGTAGGGCGGCACGAGCGCTGCTGCGGTGCTGGCCAGCGTGAGGAAGATGCCGAGGATTGCCATCCCGGCGTGTGGCCGGGCGAATGCGAGCACGCGGGCCAGAGCCCGCCACGACGCTCCGATCCCGCCAGACGGTTCCGGCTCATCTTCGGAGTGCGACTTACCGCCGGCTGGAGCGGCGGGCCTGGGCGTCTCCTCGGCCTCGGCGTCGCTCGGCTGGGGAGACTGGCCGTTGCCGCGTGCGTCGAAGGCGTCTTCCAATAAGTGCACGCCCTTGGCCCGGGCCGGCGTGAACAGCCACCGCGCCACCACGCGGCCCTGCTGGGAGAGTTCGACCCTGCCAACGGCCGAACGGAGATGGACGTCGATGCTCGTCGTGGGATCGAGCCGCCACGATCTGGGGCCACCAGCGGAGGCGGGTTCGCCATCGGCTGAGGCGGGAGAGTCGGCCACGAGCCGGCGGTCCGTGAGCACGATCGATCCATCCGTGAACTGCAGGTTGGCGTCGAGATCAAAGCGGCAGGAGGCCACGACCTTTTCGCCCGGTTCCAGGTCGAAGCGGTCGCCGGCTCCGGGCCCCACTCCGGGGAACGGGCTGCCATCGGACGGAGAGACGGTTCTGAGGTTCGATTCGGGCATAAGGAAAGCTGGGGGGAATCGCGCGGTGAAACGGGCTGTATGGCCGTAGGTTAGCGGTTTTTTGAGCGGAATTTCTGCCTGAGAAGCCGGGCTGGACGGCCTTGGCTACAGGCCCAACAGAATCTTGTGCGGCTTGCCGAATATCCCTAAATTAACGTTGGGTTATCGTCCTTTGATGGGCAGTGTCGGGCAGACAGGATCCGACGTGCCCTGCAAAAAATACCATCCAGCCACTTTTTTGCCCGCCATTTTGTTCCGCGAGTTGTTATCCCTTCAATGAACGCGTCTTTGATCGCGGTTTCGGAACCGGCTGCTGGCTGTCGAAGGGCGGGTGTTGTGACTGGCCGTGCCGACTGGCTGAAATCGGCGCACGATCGGCACGCGACGTGCATGCCTCCAGTTTTTTTGGAAAAAGATTCGCACTCGTTGCAAGAGAGCGTAGACTTTTCCAAACGTCGTGCGACGGTGGTGCAAGGCAATCAAAAAAGCCCGGCCATCGGACCACGATCGACTGCGGCGCGATGGATCATCGCACAGCAGTCTTGTTGGAATCATGGTGCTGCGAGGAACGGGAACCGCAAGCGAACGCGCGTCCGTGTGGCGTGCGGCGGTGGCATCCGGCCTCGTGGCTTGGGACATCAGCCAATCCATGGCCACTTCGGCCTGTCGGTTGTTGATCGGGAAACTCTTTCCCCAGTCGTTCATCAGCCTGCCTGCGAACTTCGTGTTCGCCAGAGGCACTTCTCCCGCGGCCCCGGACTGCTGGCCGCCCTGACATCGCGCGACCTTTGTCGTGCGCGATCGTCGGCATTTGAACGACCATCCGCACAGCGTCAAACCGTCTGGGCGACGCGCCCTGCCGGTTGCACAGTGATCCGTGCTGCCTCTGTCCTCACATGCCCCTCGGAACGTCCGGCGGCTGGAAGAGGCGCACACCAACCGAGCCCGCGCACGCGTCTGCGAGTGGGCTAGAGAGCACGCAAGCCATCCATGGAGATCACTTCGCTCACAATGGACATTCCTTCGCTCACGCTGGAAATCACTTCGCTGAGGACACTGCGCGGCCCAAACCAGTGGGCATCGTTTCCCGTCCTCGAAGCCCGGGTTGATCTGGGCCGACTCGAGGATTTCCCCTCCCACACGCTGCCCGGGTTCAATGAACGGATCATGGCCTGGCTGCCGTCGATGATCGAGCACCGCTGCTCGATCGGCGAACGGGGCGGCTTCTTCGAGCGGCTGCGGACCGGCACGTGGATGGGGCACGTGCTCGAGCATGTCACGCTGGAGTTGCAGACCCTCGGCGGCACGCCCGTGGGCTACGGCCGGGCACGCGAGGCCAATGCCCGCGGCGTCTACAAGGTGGTGATCGAGTACAAGGAAGAGGCGTTTGGGATCGAGTGTCTGTATACGGCACACCGCCTGATTACGGCGGCCATCCAAAACACGCCCTTCGACATTTCGGAGGAGATCAAGCGGCTGAAGAAAGTGCTGCTCAACGTCCAGTTGGGGCCGAGCACTCGCTCGATCGTGGAGGCGGCCGCGGCCCGCGGGATCCCATCCCGGCGGCTCACCGAGGGATCGCTCGTCCGTCTGGGGCAGGGGGCCAAGCAGCGTCGGATCATCGCGGCGGAAACCGACCGCACCGGCGCTGTGGCTGAATCGATCGCTCAGGACAAGGAACTCACCCGCACGCTCCTCGCCGAGTCCGGCATCCCGGTGCCGGAGGGACGGCCCGTGAGCGATGCCGCCGACGCCTGGACCGTGGCCGAGGAGATTGGCGCGCCGGTGGTGGTGAAGCCCCGCTACGGTAATCAGGGCCGTGGCGTGTCGGTCAATCTTTCCACCCGCGAGGAGGTGGAAAAGGCCTGGCACGTAGCCCGCGAAGAGGAATCGACCGTCGTGGTCGAGCGGTTCGTGACGGGAGCTGACTACCGCGTGCTCGTGGTGGGCGGCAAGGTCGTGGCGGCCGCGAGGCGTCATCCTCCGACGGTCGTCGGCGACGGGCAGTCCACCGTGAAACAGCTCGTCGATCGCGTCAACGAGGATCCACGTCGATGCTGCGATCACGCCGGGGCACTCAGCCCGGTGCGGATCGACGACGTGGCGCTGGCTGTGCTCGCGGAGCAGGGACTCGCCCCCGAGAGCGTTCCCGCCGCTGATCGCACGGTGCTGCTGCGTCAAAACGCCAACCTCAGCACGGGCGGAACGAGCGAGGACGTGACTGACATCATCCACCCGGAGGTGGCTGCCCGGTCGGTCGAGGCTGCACGGATCATCGGCCTCGATGTGGCTGGCATCGACATCGTCACGGCTGACATCACCCAGTCGCTCGAATCGCAGCGTGGTGTGGTGATCGAGGTGAACGCCGGCCCGGGACTGCGGATGCACCTGGAGCCGACCGTCGGGAGCCCTCGGAACGTCGGCGCGGCGATCGTCGACACGCTGTTTGCGTCGGGTGACGACGGACGGATTCCCGTGGCCGCCGTCACCGGCACCAATGGCAAGAGCACGGTGGTGCGGCTGCTCTCGCATCTGGCGACGACCGGCGGCGCCACCGTGGGCACCACGTGCACCGAGGGCATCTGGGTGGGGGGCCGACAGATCGACGGCGGCGACTGCAGCGGCCCGGCGAGCGCCCGCCGTGTGCTGGCCAATCCGTCCGTCACGACCGCCGTGCTGGAGACGGCCCGCGGAGGCATCCTCCGCGAGGGCTGTGGCTTCGACACGTGCGACGTGGCCGTCGTCACCAATATCGCCTCCGGGGATCACCTGGGACTTGGCGAGATCGACACGCCCGAACGGCTGGCGTGGGTGAAAGGGGCGATCGTCGCCGGAGTGCGTCCCGCCACCGGCTCGGCCGTGCTCAACGCCGCCGATCCGCTGGTGGTCAACATGAAGAAATGGTGCAAGGGGCAGGTCGTCTACTTCGCGCTCGATCCGGCGAACCCCGTACTGGTCGAGCATCTCGCCCAGGGTGGCCTGGCGGCGACGGTTCGTGACGGCTGGATCGTGCTCTGCGACGGGCCGCGCGAGACGCGGCTGGCAAACCTCGACCGCGTGCCGCTGGTGCACCGCGGACTCGTGGCCTTCCAGGTTGAAAACGCGTTGGCGGCCGCCGCGGCGGCATGGCGGCTCGGCGTGCCGCTGGAACTGGTGCGGCTGGGGCTGGAGAGCTTTTCGTCGGGCTCGGGTGGCTCGCCGGGTCGCTTCAACCTGCTCGATCTGGAGGGGGCGTCGATCGTCGTGGACTACGGCCACAACGTGCCGTCGCTCGAACAGATTTGCGCCACGATCCGCAACCTTCCCCATGTCCGTCGGACGGCCGTGTATTCGGCGGCCGGCGATCGACGGGACGAGGATCTGTTCCAGCAGGGCAAGCTGCTGGCCGCCACGTTCGATCGCGTCGTGATCTACGAAGACGCCTACATCCGCGGCCGCCAGCCTGGGGAGATCACCGCGATCATTTCCCGGGGCATTGAGGCGGGGATGCGGGCAGAATGTCCGACGACCATTCAGGCCGGGGGTACCTGGTGCGAGGCTGCGGCGCTCGTGCTCGACGCGGCGCAGGCGGGCGATCTCGTGTTGCTTCAGCCCGACACGGTGGAGCAGACGGTGGCGTGGCTGGCGGAACGCTACGGCAGCCGGGTGCGCGAGACGCAGTTTGATCAGATGGCAGGGCTCATCGTGAAGGATGCCGACGAACGTGTGCCGACGCCGAGCGAGCCGGTCGAGATTCGCAACGGGCGAGTGGGGCGGTCGGTCGTGGCGGTTCGCGGCATCGCGGCGGGTGAGACCGTTCTCAAGGCGTGGGGGCAGCAGGCCCCCAGGCGGTCACGGCACTCGATGCAGGTCGACATCGACACCCACATCCTGCCGGATGGCGTGATGGTGCTCGTGAACCATAGCTGCGAGCCCAACTGTGGTGTGCAGATCCGGACGGCCAGCCGGGAGATCGAGGTGCGTGCCCTGCGGCCGATCGCGGCCGGCGAGGAGATCACCTTCGACTACAACACCTTCGAGTACGAACTCGACCACGGCGGCAGCCAGTGCACCTGCGGCGCGGCGACCTGTCGCGGCCGGGTGCCAGGCTTCAAGCACGTGGCCGCGGAGGTGAAGGCCCGCTACGGCGAATACATCGCCGAATACCTGCGGACCATCGAGAACGGTGCAACAGTGCCCGCGGGAGCGTGAGGCCTACTTCAACCCCGGCCGGCGGTCGATCGCGCCGCGGACGCCGAGTTGCTCGGGGTGGCGGGCGATCTTGTCGGTGAAGACGCGGACGTCGTCGACGATCGGCCGCAGTTCCTTGGTGAGCTTGTTGACGGTGGCCGCCGCCTGGGCGAGGTCGTTGTAGACCTGCGGGTCGCGGACAAGCTTGCCGAGGGTGCCCTGCGATTCGTTCAGCGCTTTGGTGAACATCGCCGCCTGCTGGAGCGTCTGGTCGAGGCGGCCAATCGTGACGTCGATCTGGGCGACCATCGCGGCACCGCGGTCACCCAGCGGCTTGGTCAGCCCCTCCAGGTTGCGGAGGTTGCGGTCGGCCGTGTCCACCGTCATGCCGATGCCCTGCACGGTCTTGCGGAGATCGGCCACCACTTCGGGTAGGGCCGAGATCGTGTCCTTGATGTCCTCCCGGGCCGCCGGATCGCCCATCACGTCGTCGATGTTCTTCATGGCCGTGTTGAAGGAGTCGAGGGCTGCTTCCGTCTTCCGCATCATCTTCTCGAAGCGGTCGTCTCCGCCCATGAACATCCGGTCCATATTGGTCGAGAGCCTCTGCACCGACTCGCTGGCCTGGGCGAGCGAATCGAGGGCGCCCCCGAGCTTCGGCTCGAGCGTCGTGAACATTTCCATCGGATCTCGGGAGATGGCGCCCACGAGCACCTCGTTCTTCTCCAATCGCTGTCGCGGCGGAGTGATGTGCCCCGGCACCAGCTGGATTTCGGAGTCGCCGAGGATCGTGCTGGAGATGCGGGGCACCTCGTCTCTGTAGATCGGCACATAGGAGTCGATGTCGGCGACCACGCTCACGCCGCCGCGCTCGTCGAGCATCACGCTCGTCACGCGGCCGACCAGAATGCCGTTCTTGCGGACCGGCGTGCCCCCGGCCACGCCGCGGGCGTCGGCGAAGCTCATCTTCAGCGGATAGGTGGCCTGCACGAGCGAGGGCAGGTCGCCGAAGAGCACGATCAGGATGCCGGCGATGATGGCCGTAGCCAGCACCATCACGCCGACGCGAAACTGCATCACGCGGTCGTTCATGGACGCTCCTCCAGGGACTGTTCATCCTGCAGTTCGTTGAGCCGGTTGCCCGCCCGCCCCTCGACGAACTGACGGATGCGGGGATCGCGGGAGCGGTCGAGGTCGGCCGGCGTGCCCGAGAAGACGATCTGCGATTCACCCTGCCCGAGGCGAAACAGCGGATAGAGCATGATGATCCGGTCGGCCACCTTGCGGGCCGTGTTCATGTCGTGTGTGACCACCACGCTCGTCACGCGGGGCCGTTCCTTCACTCGCAGGATCAATTCATTGATGACGTCGGTCATGATCGGGTCGAGGCCGGTCGTGGGCTCGTCGTAGAGGATCAGGAGTGGGTCGAGGGCAAGGGCCCGAGCGAGGCCGGCGCGTTTGCGCATACCGCCCGAGATCTCCACGGGCTTCTTCGTGAGCACGGTTCTCGGCAGGCCTACCTCGTCGATGAGCGAGGTCACAATTGTGTGGGCCTCCGCCGCTGAGATGCGGGTGTGCTCCCGGAGGGGGAAGGCGATGTTGTCGGCGATCGTCATGCTGTCGAAGAGGGCGGCCCCCTGGAAGACGAAGCCATATTTGGTGCGGAGGTGGGCCAGTTCGCGTTCGCGCATGCGGGAGAGCGGCTGACCCTCGAACCGCACCTCGCCCCCCACGGGCCTTACGAGACCGATCATGGTCTTCAGGAGCACCGTCTTGCCGCAGCCGCTCTCGCCGAGCACCACGAGCGTCTGGCCGGCCGGAATGTCGAGCGAGATGTCACGGAGCACCGTTTGCTGCCCGAACTGCACGGAGAGACCGTCGACCTGGAGCACGGGTGGCTCGGCCTGATCGCGGCGGGCTGTCGGCTGTGGGGCGGTGGCGGGCATGGTGATGCTGGCTCACAGGAGTCGGCGCGGGCCCTCCGGGCGGAAGAAGTCGTGCACGTTGTTGAGCCAGATTCCCAGGAACAGGTCGAGCAGCAGGATGAGCACGAAGGAATGGACGAAGGCGTTGGTCGCCGATCGCCCCACCCCCTCGGCACCGTGGCCGCAGTGGAAGCCGTGATGGCAGCTCACCAGCGCGATGGCGGCGCCGAAAAAGAAACTCTTGAAGATGCCCATCAGGAAGTCGAAGGCGTCGACGTAGGCTCGGGAGTTTTCCCAGTAGTGGTGGTAGTCGATGCCGAGCAGCAGGTGCGAGTAGAGATAGCCGCCGAGTACGCCCATGAAGTCGGCCATGATGGTCAGCGCGGGGATGAGGATGAGGCAGCCGAGGAACCGCGGCACCACCAGGTAGTAGATGGGGTTGGCGCCCATGCACTCCAGCGCGTCGATCTGTTCCGTGACCCGCATCGTGCCGAGTTCGGCCGCCATGGCGCTGCCCACCCGGCCGGCGAGCATGGTGGCGGCCAGCACCGGTCCCAGTTCGCGGACAAGCGACAGATTGATCACCGAGCCCAGCCGCGTTTCGAGCCCGATCGCCTTGAACTGAGCGTAGCTCTGCACGGCCAGCACCATCCCGATGAAGAGGCCCGTCAGGGCCACCACGGGCAGTGACATCACGCCGATCTGATAAAAGGCAGGCAGCAGCACCTCTCGCCGCTGCCGACGGGCGAAGATCCAGCCGACGGTCTTGATCGCGAAGAGCGAGACGTCGCCGATGGCCGCCACGCGGCTCATGGCGAATTCACCGAGATTGGCGATCTGGTTGGCGAACCAGCCACTGAGGCCGCCCGACTCGGACGCGGCGACGCCCGGCGAGGATCCGGCATCGGCCGGCGGGGAGCCGGCATCGACCGGTTTTGCGGACTCTGGTGTCTCGGGCGTCTGGGCCATGATCCGGTTCCGATTCTTGCGCAGGCGGCGCGCGGCGATCCCTGCCGGTTGTTTCGGCCGTGCGGGTCAGGCAACTTGAGCCGACCATGCCGGAAAAGCGGCGCCGTGGCAGACTGGGCAGGCCGGGATGGGGAGATACCGGTGGCGCGAGGATAGCCCAGTTCGGGCTGTTACCCCTGCCAGCTGTTTACCCTGCCACCGGACCGTCATGCTGGCCGTCGGCTGGGGCCACGGCAACCGGTTCGGCCGTCGTGAGGCCCTTAAATGAGAGCTGCTTCTTGCCGGCAACTTCGATGCAGTCGACCTGAATCAGGTCCTTGCCTTCGAACTCGCCCTTGAGCAGCTCCTCCGAGACCGGGTCCTCGATGAAGTTCTCGAGCGCCCTCCGCAGCGGACGGGCGCCGAAGTCGGTGTCGGAACCCTTCTTGATGAGGAACTTCTTCGCCTCTTCGGTCAGTTCCAGCTTGAGGCCCCGTTCGGCGAGCCGCTCGCGGACCTTCGCCAGCTCGATGTCGATCACCTGCTTGAGGTCTTCGACCGTGAGATGGTGGAACACGATCACGTCGTCGAGACGATTGAGAAACTCCGGTCGGAAGACCCGCTCGATCCGCTCGTTCACGCGGCCCTTCATGCCGTCGTAGCTGGCGTCGTCGTCGGGCTTCTGGAAGCCGAAGGCCGACTCGTTCTTGATCGCTTCGGCGCCGGCGTTGGTCGTCATGATCAGGATCGTGTTGCGGAAGTCGACGTTGCGTCCGAACGAATCGGTGAGCCGTCCCTCTTCCATCACCTGCAGGAGCATGTTGAAGACATCGGGATGGGCCTTCTCGATCTCGTCGAGCAGGACCACGGCGTAGGGACGACGACGGATCTTCTCGGTGAGCTGGCCGCCCTCCTCGAAGCCGACGTAGCCCGGCGGCGCGCCGATCAGGCGGCTGACGTTGTGCTTCTCCATGTATTCGCTCATGTCGATCTGGATGAGCGCGTCGGCATCACCGAACATGAACTGCGCCAGTGCCTTGGCGAGCAGCGTCTTGCCGACGCCCGTCGGCCCGGCGAACACGAACGAGCCGATCGGCCGCTTCGGGTCCTTGAGCCCTGAGCGGCTGCGGCGGACCGCCTTCGACACGCTCTTGATCGCGGCCTCCTGGCCGATGACCCGCTTGTGGAGTTCGCCCTCCATGCCCATCAGCCGGGCCTGATCCTCGGTCGACATCCGCGTCAGCGGGATGCCGGTCATCTTGGAGACGACCTCGGCCACGACCTCCTCGTCGACGACGCCGTCGGCCTCGCGAGACTTGTCCCGCCAGTCGCGGGTCATCGTCTGCTTCTTTTTCTTGAGCTTGTCAGCCTGGTCGCGGAGCGCCGCCGCCTTTTCGAAGTCCTGGTTGGCGACCGCCTCCTCCTTCTCCTTGTTGAGCTTCTCGACCTCCTCGTCGATCTCCTTGAGATCTGGCGGCTTGGTCATCGCCTTGAGGCGAACGCGGGCGCCTGCCTCGTCGATCACGTCGATCGCC
>CAYSPN010000818.1:0-2722 GCA_964432895.1 uncultured Candidatus Kuenenia sp. | reverse complement strand
GGATGACATCTCATCGCTCGCGCTCAATGCCGCGCGGACGGCGGCGGTATTCATGGCAAACGTCAGCCCCGGCGCGAGCATGTCGACGATGTCGTTGAGCACGAGGGTGCGGAAGGTGGTGGGCAGGAGTTCGTCGCCGAGTTGCGGGTCGGCGGTGACGGTGATTTCGGCACCGTGGCCGGCCTGGGTGTGTTGGCCGGGGGTGATCGAGACGGGGATCCGCACGAGGTTCAAGGCGTAGCCGGGCGAGTCGGCTATGTCGTCGCCCTCGTTGATTCGCCGCAGTTCGTGGAGGTGGTTGAGATACCGCGAGAGGTGGTCGAGGTGGATCGTCGGCTCGAGGCTGACGGCGTTTGAGTTGGCGAGGCCGAAGTCGGCGAAGGGCTGGGCGGTGGCGGCGAAGGGGGGCGTGCGGGCGATCACCATCTCGGCGGGGTTGCCGCCGACGGGGTTGGAGATGAGGTTCGTGACGTTGGCCGTCACATCGGCGGGCTTCGTCGTAGCGGCGCGGCCGGTGGGAGCGGGCGTGTCGTTGAGTGCCAGGGCGAGCCCCAGAAAGGCCTGGTCGCTGCGGCGGAGGCTGGCGTTGCTGAGCTCCTGGAAGGTTCCCAGCTTGGCCCGCAGCTGTTCCTCGTATTCGTAGCGGGCCCGCGTGAGCCGGTTCTGGCCCCAGACGTCGGGGTGCTTGGCCACGATCGAGCCGTAGGCGTTGATGTGGGCCTGGAGCCAGTCGATCTCGTCGGCCAGCCGATCGACGAGGTCGTCCTTGCAAGCCGGCGGCTTTTTCCGGTGCAGGGCCCGTGCCGGCGTGGTGAGGCTGTGGAGGATGCCCCCGAGTTCGCCTGCCGTGGCGGTCGGGGCAGCGGCGGTGCCCGCGAGCAGGATCGCCAGGCCGATCAGCTTTGAAACAGGCGTTCCCATTGCTTGCGACCTCTCCCCTTGCTTGGTATCGTCCCGCTCACTAGGAGGCCACCCGTTAGGGGGCACTCATGCGATCGTCACCAAGGGATGAACCTGCCCAATCGGGAGTCTCGCGGCGGGTTTGTCTGCCTAGCTTTGCAGGCTTGAACCACTCCTTGGAGGGGGTGGTGAGCCTGCCCTCATGCAAGCCCGACGCGCGAGCGAGGGAATCCGCGACCCGTTGCCGTATGACGACACGTATTCCCTTGCTTGCGCTGCGGGCTTGGATGGAAGAGGGCTTGTTCCTGACCCGTGTATTCAAACGTCTTTCAAAGAGGGGGATTTTCATGTCTTGCGTGGCCAGCCCGGACTGCCGTCATCCGATCCAGTGCATCATCCCGCCCTACATGCTCGAGCGGCTGGCGCGGTCGGCGAATGTGAAGGTTCGTGACCAGGCGATCACGGGGCTGTCGCAGGCGGCCGCGGTGCGAGCGGTGCGGGCGTTTGCCCAGAGGGTGCCGGGCATGATGGCGGTGCCGTCACCGGCGGCGACGAAAAACCGGCTCATCTACGATGCCCGCAAGAAGGACCTGCTGCCTGGCAAGCTCGTGCGGAGCGAGGGAGACAAGAAGTCGGCCGATGTGGCGGTGAACGAGGCCTACGACTATTCCGGCGACACCTACGACTTCTACCGCGAGGTGTTTGGCCGCAATTCGCTCGATGATGGTGGCATGACGCTGATTTCGAGCGTGCACGTGGGGGAGTCGGACGGATCGGGGAAATACCAGCCGATGGACAACGCCTTCTGGGATGGTGGCCAGATGGCCTATGGAGACGGCGACGGACAGATTTTCCAGCGGTTCACGCGGTCGCTCGACGTGGTGGCCCACGAGCTCACGCACGGCGTGCAGTCGTTCACGAGCAACCTCGAATATCGCGGCCAGTCGGGGGCGATCAACGAGCATTTCGCGGACGTGTTTGGGGTGCTCGTGCGGCAGTGGCGACGGGGGGAGACGGCCGAGAAGGCGAGTTGGCTGATCGGCAGTGAGGTGTTGGTGGCGGCACCGACGCGGCGGGCGATCCGCGACATGGAACACCCCGGCACGGCCTATGAAAACGATCCCGATCTGGGCACCGACCCGCAGCCGTCCCACATGAAACACATCTACACGGGCGGGGCCGACCATGGCGGCGTGCACCTCAATTCGGGGATTCCCAACCGGGCCTTTGCCCTCGCGGCCAAGGCCCTGGGGGGCAATGCCTGGGAAACGGCGGGGCGGATCTGGTTCGACGCGATGCTGCAGCTTTCGAGGCACAGTCAGTTCAAAGACATGGCCTCGATCACGGTGCAGATCGCGGGGGATTCGAGCCGTTTCGGCAAGGATGTGAAAAAGGTGGTGCAGGAGGCGTGGAAGAAGGTGGGGCTGTAAGGCGGGCGGATTCTCTCGCTCGCGCGTCGGGCTTGCATGGGAGCCCGCAGCCATCCAAGCCCGCAGCCATCCAAGCCCGCAGCGCAAGCAAGGGAATGCCTTGCGGGTCGCCGCTTCCTACCAAGTGTCCATTGGGTCGCGATCGGCCTCGCCGCCATTTTCGCCTGTTCCCAAAAAAACTTCCGAACCTTTTCGCCTGGGCTCCGTAAACTAGCTGCTGTGGCGACGCACGAGGGTCTTAGGACACCCGAGTGACGCGTCACCGAGAGGGAGGCGACGATGAGTCGCAGGAACACCTCACCGATGCCGTCTGCTGGGGGAACGCTTCACGAAGCTCCCCCGCTCTCCCCGCGGCAGTTCTCCTCTCCCATGTCCGATCTTCTTGGCCTCGC
>CAYSPN010000817.1:0-9632 GCA_964432895.1 uncultured Candidatus Kuenenia sp. | reverse complement strand
CACCATCGCAAGCGCCGACAATAGCACGCAGCGAGCGGCGAAGGACTCAGTGGTGGCGCAAAAAGGGATCGACATACCTCAGCTCCTGCGCCCGAAAGGGGGGCGGGATCGTAGGAAAGGCCGGCAGGCCAGGCAAGGCCGGGATACCCCACGAAAAACACGACATCATGCCATGCAGCCAACGGGTAGCCGGGGATCGGCGGAAGCTCGAGGAGCATTAGGATTTTTCGACTGTCTGGGGAATGCGCTGCCGTAGGTCGTGGAAGGAGAAAAAGCCGTAGCGACGAGACTTCTGCCGTCCCCGGCGGAGCCGTCACCATCCGGCGATGCCGTCACCGGCGCAACCGCTGCCACACGAAGAGCGTGATGGCCGTCAGCACGACGACGAGACCAATCACCATGGCCAGTTCAAGCGGCTGTGTGAACGGGCCGCCGGCCCATTGCCACAGCGGCCGCCAGCCCACGATCACGACCGCACAGGCAAGACACAGGCTCGGGCCATAGGGCAATTCGTTCTCACGATGCCGCACCATCTGCACGAGTCCATGGGCCAGACCGATGAACGCGGCCAGAAAGAACGTCAGCACGCTCGCCTGCCAGCCGACCCATGCCCCGACCATGGCCATCAACGTGACGTCGCCGAGGCCCATCGCTTCCCGGCCGAGGCTCCGCGATGCGCCTTCTCGGATGCTCCACACGAGACCGGCCGACACCGCAAGCCCGACGAGCGACGACTGGAGACCGCGGAACCGCTCACCGCCTAGGAACCAGGCGGCCACGATCGCCGCGAGCCCCGTCAGCAGGATGACGTTGCGGGGTTCGATCCGGCGACGCGTCACCGTTGCCGATTGCGAACTCGCAGGATCGAACTCCAGAGGCATGAGGAATGGGGCGGTGCAGACCAGCCACCAGATCAGGAAGATGACCGCCGGCACGACGAGCCCGAGCAGATGCGGTGATCCCTCCATCCATGGTGGCGGAGCCTGCGTGCGAAGCCCACCAAACCAGCCGAGCACATCGGCCTCGAGCAGCGGCGGCGCAAACGACCGGGGCACTTCACATCCGACGGGCAACAGCACATCGGGCATGAGCCACACCACCACGAGGCCGAGTATCACGCCGGGCACGGTCACGCAGTCTGGGATCACCCTGTGCCGAATATCGATCCACGCTGCTGCAGCCAGCAACAACCCGAGCACGGCATGCGCGGCGCACCGCGTCAGGACCGCGGCGTCGGCACCGGAACCGGGCCCCGTCACCGGCCCCAAGCCATGGCTGCGCACCTCCCACCACCAGAGGCCCACGGCCGCCGCCACCACGGCCAGTTGGATCCAGTGGCGACTCCCTGCCGAGTCGTCGCTGGTCTTCAGAGGCGATTCCTCGTAGGCGAAGGCGCCGGAGTCGAGCAACCCGCCCACGCTCGAAGTGAGCAGTCGCCCAGCCAGGGCTCCGGCGGCCGCCACGAGCACCGCCCAGAGAACGCTGTCTGGAGCAGGCAGAAGAGCGATGAGAACGTTGACACCGATCATGACGCTGCTCCGGAGCGGCCTGTGGCAGGATCCCCGCCGCCCGGCGCCGCGTTCCCATGCGACGTTAACCACTCAGTCCGCAGCCAAGCCGCGATCTGGGCGGCCACGGCGACAGGTGTCGCGATCGAGGTGTCAACCTGAAAATCGGCGCATGCTCGGTAGAGCGGCTCGCGGTCTGCGAGTGCCGCCGTCACCTCGGCCAATGGATCGCCGGACGTCGTCGCCCCCCCGGCGGGCGACACGGCCAGGGCCGGCCGCCGCTCCGCTGTGGTTGGATCCGCTGCCAACCGTTGGCGAACCACGTCGGCAGGCGCCGTGAGCCAGACGATCGGGCGGCCCAGTTTCCGAAGTGACTCGCGATTCTCCGCCCGCAGGACGGCACCGCCTCCGGTGGAGAGCACGCCCGGAAAGCTTCGGATGAGGGCGGCGAGCACGACCGCCTCCTCGTCGCGAAAGACGGGCTCGCCACGCTCCCTGACCAGCGATGCGATCGAACAGCCGAGTTGTTGCTCGAGCACGATGTCGGCGTCGCACCACCCGCACCCGAGGATGTCGCCGAGCAGAGCGGCCACGGTTGATTTGCCCGTGCCGCGGTAGCCGATGAGGGTGATGCGTGGCATGAATTCACAAACCTCTCAGAGCAGCCGGCAGCCATCTGCTGATGCGAGTCAGTCCGGCTGCCGTGCCGATGACGTGGCCCGCTTGAGGGCTTCTCGCATCACCTGATCGGGGGCATCGGCACCGTGCCAGATCCGAAACTGGATCGCTGCCTGCCGTACGAACATATCCACACCGGTCACGATCCGGCAGCCCACGGTGCGGGCCTCTTTCACCAGCAGTGTATTTTCCGGATTGTAGACGGTGTCGAAGACGACCATATACGACCGCAGATGCTCCTTGGCATAAGGGGTTTCATCCACGTTCGGGTGCATCCCGACGGGCGTGGCATTCACCACGCAGTCGTAGGGCACACGGTATCGGGCGCTCCATTCGACAGACTTGCAGCCGACCTCGGTGGCGATCCGCTTGGAGCGTTCCTGCGTGCGGGAAGTCACCGTGACATCGACCCCCTGCTGTTTGAGGCCGAAGGCGACCGCCCGTGCCGCACCGCCAGCCCCCAACACCAGAGCCGTCTTCAGGCCGAAGCCGTCCCTCCGGCTCGCGGCCTCGTCGTCGGCCACCTCTTCGGCATCCCGCTCCCTCAGGGCGGTTCTCAGGCTCTCCACCGCCGCGGTGGCGTCTGTGTTGTAGGCCGCCAACCCGTCTGTGCCGAACGACAGCGTGTTGGCCGCCCCGATCGACATTACCAGGTCCTCTTGGCGGAGAGCGTGCTTCAGCACGGTTTCCTTGTGGGGAATCGTCACGCTCAACCCCGACAACGGCCAGTGCGCCGCCCGATCCAGGAAGTCATCGATCTGTTCTGCCGGCACACGAAAGGGGAGGTAGACCGCATCGATACCGGCCGCCTCGAGAGCCGCGTTGTGGACGACCGGACTGAGGCTGTGGGCCACCGGATCGGCCACGACGCCGTAGATGCGGGTAGCCGTCGTGATCGAGCCGTAGCGGTAGAGGTCGCGCATCTGCCGCCAGCCTATCTGGCCCGGCGCCATCACCCGGTCATCGTGGAATGTCGCAAACGTGAAGGGCGCCCCGTAGCGTCCCGCGAGCACGCGGGTCGGCATGCCGATGTCGCCCATGCAGATGCCGACGGTTGGAATACGTGCCGCCCGCACCAGTTCCATCATCCGGAGGTTGTCCGTCGGATGATTGGCCATGGTGGCGATCTTCACGATATCGGCGTCCAGAGTGGCGAGCCTGGCATGGAGCGACTCGAGATCGGAGGGCGTCTTGTGGAAATCATGGTGGCTGATGATCCGCTTTGTCTTCCCGTAGCGGGGCACGCTGGCGGCGATATCGTCCTCGAGATCGACGTAATCGGCCCCCTCGACGATCGCCGTCCGCAGCACCAGTCTGCGAGTTTCCTCCGACTGTGACCAGCGGCCGCCGTCCGCCGCGCGTCGGCAGGTAACGATCACCGGACAGTGACGTTCCCTGAGCAGACGAGCAACCTGCACGGGCCCTTCGATGTAGTCGAGCCGCAGTTCCACCAGGCGGATACCGTGTTCGGCCAGATACTTGTGTTCGGCGATGACGTGCCGGTGACGGCCCCGCCCGATGCTGACGCAGATCATGTCGTTTTCCGTCGAAGTGGGGTCAGGTGCGGCGAAATTGCCTGTCGAGGTCCTGCCGCGACAGCACGAGGGAGGTCGGCCGGCCGTGGGGACAGTGATGCGATTCGCGAACCATCCGTCGGTCGCGCACGAGTGCATCGACCTCCTCCCTTGAGAGCGGATCGCCCGCCTTGATGGCGGCTCGGCAAGCCAGACCGTGCAACACTTCATCGACGAGCATGGCCGCATCGCCGACAGCAGCTACTGCCGACAGTCGGTCCAACACTTCCCGGACGATCTCGGCAGCCGGCGCGTTGCCGGCCAGCACCGGCTTGCTGGTCACGATCACGGTGGAGCCACCAAATGACTCCACCCGCATGCCCGCCTGCTCGAGCGCTCCCGCATGTTCGGTGACGAGTTCCAACTCGGACGCCTCCAACTCGACTTTCTCTGGGATGAGCAGCGGTTGCACTTCCAGATGCCCATCGGCTACCGACGCCTTCAGCCGCTCGTACAAGACCCGCTCGTGCAACGCGTGCTGATCGATCACCTCGATGCCATCACCACACTCGACCACGATATAACGGTTATGCATCTGCACGGCCCGTTCCACGGCCACATTCGAGGCCCAATTCGAGGCTTCGACGGTCGCCGCATCCGGGACGGGGACGGTGGAAACATCGAGTGGAGTCTGCTCGGCCTGCTCCCACAGGGGCGTCGGCAACTGCGAGGCGAAGGGGGCAGGGGAGGGCGTCTGCTTCTGCGACTGACCAAACCAGGGAGCGAATACCGGCGGCGTTGTGACCGCTTTCCCGGAGCCAGACCGCCCCCATGCTCCGCTTCCACCATCGGCACCGCCTGCCGAAATGCGCCCAGCGGCCTCCGCAGAGGACGGCCAAGCAGGCTCCGGGGCCTTCAGGCTCGTGCCCATGTCATGCTGGAGAAACGCCGTGCGGATCGCGGAAAGCACGAGGCGATAAAGCCGGGACGGCTCGCGAAACCGCACCTCCATCTTGGCCGGATGCACGTTCACGTCGACCATGTCGGCCGGCATGTCAAACGACAGAAACACGATGGGCTGGCGTCCGGAGAGCAGCAGCCCACGGTATCCCTCTTGCACCGCATGGAGAATGGAGCGATCGCGAAACGGCCGGCCAGCCACGAAGAGATGCTGCAGGCGGGTACCGGCCATGTCGTCGTCGGGCCGGCCCACGAGGCCTCGCATTGAAATCTCGCCGTCATCGGCCGCCACCTCGATCAGGCGATCGCCAAGACTCGAGCCAAAGAGCCCGCCGATCCGGTCGCGCCACGCGGTCACTGCCGCCAGGTCGTGAATGCGGCGTCCGTTGTGCGAGAGTGACATCGCAACTCCCGGATGGGCCAGGGCCGTACGGACGAAGGCCTCCGATGAATGCGACCATTCCGTCTGCGGTGCCCGAAGAAAAGCCCGACGGGCAGGCACGTTGCCAAAGAGTTGATGCACCTCGACCGTCGTTCCGAGACCGCACCCTTCGGGCATGACCTCCCCAACCCGCCCGCCGTCCACCGTCAGGCTGGCTCCTGTCCCGTGCGGAGTGCGCGACCGGATCACGAGACGGGCCACCTCGCCAATGCTCGCGAGGGCCTCTCCGCGAAACCCGAGTGTCTCGATGTGTTCGAGATCCTCCGCCACCCTCAGTTTGCTCGTGGCATGAGCTGTGACAGCCAGCGGCAGATCGTCGGCTTCGATGCCGCCGCCGTCATCCACAACCCTGACCAGCGCGATCCCCCCCTGCTCGAGTGCGACATCGACCCGTGAGGGAGATGCGTCAAGCGCATTCTCCAGCAATTCTTTCACCGCGCTGGCGGGCCGTTCGACCACCTCGCCCGCAGCGATGCGGTTGACCACTGATACCGGCAGCTTATGAATTCTCGCCATGCCTCGTCCCTGCCTCTGCTCGTGCTCCGTCAGGGCAGCTGGTACTCCTTGATTTTCCTGTAAAGCGTCCGCTCTCCGATGCCGAGGAGTTCGGCCGCCTGCTCTCGGTTGCCCCCCGTCAGCTTGAGGGTTTCGGTGATCAGAATCCGTTCCACCTCTTCCAGCGGACGTCCCACGAGCGTTGCAAGGCCAGCCTCCACGGTGCCCGTCGGCGCCCCGTCGAGGAGGGGTGTTTCGGCCACGCCAACCGCCGTCTCTGGCTCGAACTCCAGCGGCAGGTCGTCCACATCGAGCAGCTCGTCGCAGTCGACGACCACCATGCTCTCGATGACATTGCGCAGCTGTCGCACATTGCCGGGCCAGTCGTAGGAACCGAGTTTCATGCGGGCTGCCAGCGACATACCCTTGATCGTCTTGCCATGACGCTTGGCGAACTGCCTGATGAAGTGCTCGATGAGGAGGGGAATGTCGGCTGCCCGCTCCCGGAGCGTGGGGATGGCGATCGTGACGACTTTCAGCCGATGGTAGAGGTCGCTGCGGAACGAGCCAGTCGCGATGGCGTCCTCCAGATTCCGGTTCGTGGCAGATAGGATCCGCACGTTCACGCGGGTCGGGGTGTTGGAGCCGACTCGGGTGATCTCCCCCGACTCGAGCACCCGAAGCAGCTTGATCTGTGTCGGCATCGGCATGTCGCCAACCTCGTCGAGAAACAGCGTGCCGCCGTTTGCATACTCGAACTTGCCGACACGATCGCTGGAGGCGTCGGTGAACGCACCCCGCACATGGCCGAACAGTTCGCTCTCGAGAATATGCTCGCTGAGGGCCGCACAGTTGAGCGCTACAAAGGGCTTGCTCTTACGGGGGCTGTTCTGGTGGATGGCCTGGGCCACGAGTTCCTTGCCGGTGCCGGTCTGCCCCTGGATGAGCACCGTGGCATCCGTCGGGGCGATCCGCTTGAGCCGCTCGATGAGGGCAAGCATCTGCGCGCTCGATCCGACCACTCCCTCGAATCCAAACTTTTCGTCGAGGCGGCGGTTGAGTTCGAGGTTCTGCCGCTTGAGGCGGACGCCGGCGGAGGCCTTCTCGACGGCCGACCGGAGGTGGGCGAGGTCGAGCGGCTTTTGCAGGTAGGTGAAGGCCCCCTGCTGCATCGCAGCGACCGCCGAGGGGATGGTGCCGTGCCCGGTCACCACGATCACCTCGGTATCTGCCGACGCAGCCTTCGCCCGCGACAGGATCTCGAGGCCACCGATGTCGTTCATCATCAGATCGGTGACAATGACGTCGAAACACTCCTGCTCGATCTTTCGGGACCCCTCGGTGCCGCTGCCAACGACCACAACCTGATAATCGAGCCGGCTCAACACCTCGCCCATCGTGCGGGCGTGGACGATGTCATTGTCAACCACCAGCACGCGCACGAGCCCCTGAAGCCCGGGGGCAGGGGAGGGCGGAACGGCGGATGCGGTCTCTCGGGTCTGAGTCATGATGCGTTCGATGGTACGAAGCCGCCCTTCGGCCCGTCCAGTTGCCTGGCGTCTCCTGAAGCCCGGTCCGGCACTCTGGCCGATCGGGAGTCTGTCGTGGGCAGCCGGGGCGGGGCAGGCAGCCAGATCGTGACCTTTGTGCCCCGTCCGGGCGTGCTCTCGATGTCGATCGAACCGCCATGTGCCTCGACGATCTTGCGCGCCGTGGGCAGGCCGAGTCCCGAGCCCCCCTGCTTGGTCGTGTAGAAGGCACGAAACACCTTCGCCAGCGTCTCCGCTTCCATGCCCGGACCGGTGTCGATCAGTTCCACCAACACGCCCAATCCAGCCGGACGCGTCCGCACGACCAACTGGCCGCCGCTATCCATCGCCTGCACCGCATTGATCAGGAGGTTGAGCACCGCGGACCGCAGGGTCTCACGGTCGAGCCGGACCATCGGCAGCTCGGGGTCGAGATAGCGAACGATCTCCACGTGAGCGTCGCGGGCCTGCGGGGCGTAAAAATCGAGCAACTGGTCGACCTCGACGTTGAGGTTCCCAGGCTCGAGGGTGAGCTTCTCCTGACGCGCGAAATCGAGAAAATCTCCCAGGAGCTTCTGCAGCCGGTCGCACTCCTGACGCACGAGGTCGATCTTTGCCTTGGCCCGGCGATCCCGCTGCTTCGTCGGCGATTCCGGATCGGTCTGCTCGAAGTCCTCGGCGAGGAGCTCCATGTTGAGACGGATCGTCGAGAGCGGGTTGCGGATCTCGTGGGCAAGAGCGCCCACGAGAGCCGCAAATTCCGCATAGGTTTCCGCCCGCGAGCGGTTTGAATCGTCGGCGGACGACATGGCCCTTCCAGGAAATACTAGGACGCCACGAAGTTTTTTGAACCTCGGAGGTCTCCGGATCCGTTGCCGCCCTACTGGTTGCCCGCCGGCTTGCCAGCCTCTGCCTGCTCACGCATGGCAGCCTTGCGGCTCAACTTGACGCGATCCTGGTCGTCGACGGCGATCACCTTCACCCGCATGATATCGCCCACGCGGCACACATCCGCGACGCTTGCCACATACTCGTCGGACAGCTCGCTGACGTGGCAGAGGCCGTCCTTGCCGGGCACGAGTTCCACGAACGCACCGAAATCCTTCACGCTCGTCACGCGGCCTTCGTAGATCCGTCCGATCTGGATCGACGCGGTAAGTGCCTCGATCTTCGCCATGGCCGCCATCGCGCCCTCGGCATCGTGGCTGGCCACCGTCACGGTGCCGTCGTCCTCGACCTCGATGCTGGCGCCCGACGATTCCTGGATGGCCCGGATCGTCTTGCCGCCCGGACCGATGAGCAGGCCGATCTTCTCGGGATCAATCCGCGTGCGCAGCAGACGCGGCGCCCACGGGGAGATCTCTTCGCGCGGCCGACGGATCGCGGAGAGCATGTTCCGCAGGATTTCCAGTCTGGCCTCGCGAGACTGCCGCAGCGTGGCCTCGATGATGGCCGGCGAGATGCCGTCGATCTTCAGGTCGAGCTGGATGCCGGTGATGCCCTGGTGAGAGCCGGCGATCTTGAAATCCATGTCGCCGTAGTGATCCTCGTCACCGATAATGTCGGTGAGCAGGACCCACTTCTGTTCAGACTGCTTGACCAGGCCAACCGAAATGCCCGCCACGGGATTCGAGATTGGCACGCCTGCCGCCATCAGGCCCAGCGTGGCGCCGCAGACTGATGCCATTGAACTCGAACCGTTCGACTCGAGGATGTCGGAGATCACGCGAATCGTATAGGGGAAGACGTCGGGATCCGGCAGCACCGGCTTGACGCTTCGCTCAGCCAGGGCCCCGTGCCCGATCTCGCGCCGACCAGGGCCGCGAATCGGCCGTACCTCGCCGACCGAATAGGACGGGAAGTAGTAGTCGAGCATGAACTTCTTCGAATACTCGTCGACGAGGCCGTCCACCCGCTGCTCGTCCTTGCCTGTGCCGAGCGTGATGGTGATGAGGGCCTGCGTCTCGCCACGCTGGAACAACGATGATCCGTGCACCCGCGGCAACAGGTCGACATCACAGTGGATCGGACGGAGCGACGTGTAGTCGCGGCCGTCGGGCCGCTTGCCGTCGAGGATGTTCTCGCGAACGGCCTGCTCCTCAAGGGCATGCCAGACGTGAGCGAAGTCAGTGTCACTGAAGCCACCCGCGTCGCCGGCCTTCGCCGTCGCCGCCGGCTCGGATGGGGCAATCTCAGCCTTGGCCCGCTCCCGCAGAGCCTTGACGGCCTGACCGCGGTCATGCTTTCCGGCGATCGCCTTCGCACTCCTGAGCTCCGCGAGATAGCCGCGGGTCAGGCGGTCGCGCAGACCGGAGTAGTCGGCCAGCACGTATTCCTTCTTGGGCTTGCCCGCCTTGCGGACGAGTTCTTCCTGCATCTCGCAGATGGTGCGGATGTGGCGATGGGCCTCCTCGAGTGCCTGAAGCATTCGGTCTTCGGGCATTTCGCGGGCAAAGCCCTCGATCATCAGCACGGCCGTGGGGCTGCCGGAGACGACGAGATCGAG
>CAYSPN010000816.1:0-1645 GCA_964432895.1 uncultured Candidatus Kuenenia sp. | reverse complement strand
CCGCCGGCGTGCTCGGCGACCCGATGGCCCGCACGCCCGCGTTCGATCGCATTGCCCGCGAGGGCGTGCTGTTCACGCACGCGTTCAACCCGGTGCCGTCCTGCTCGCCGACGCGGGCCTGCCTGCTCACCGGCCGGTATGCCCACGAACTCGGCGAGCGGGCGAGCCTGCAGAGCGGGTTTCCGCCAGACACCCCTGTCGTCACGCAGTTCCTCAGGGAATCGGGCTACGAAATCGGTTTCAGCGGCAAGCCGTGGGGCCCCGGCGACTTCGCGGTGTCGGGTTGGAAGGAAAACCCCGTGGGGCCGAAGTTTCCAGGCTTCGCAGAGTTTCACGCCGCTCGTGATTCCTCGTAGCCTTTCTTTTTTTGGCTTGGCAACACCGCCACCGCCACCCGCGGCGGCAGCCTGCCGTATCTCGCCGACGCGAAGGCGGTGCTCAATCCTGACGATCTTGCCGTGCCGCCCGATCTGCCCGACTGTCCGGAGGTTCGTGACGACCTTCTGAATTACTACGGCGGAGTGATGAAGCTTGACCAAGAGGCGGCCGAGGCCATCGCGGTGCTCGAGAAGGCAGGCCAGCTCGATGACACCGTCGTGATCTACACCAGCGACAATGGCTGGCAGATGCCGCGCGGGCTGGCGAATTGCTACGACTCCGGTTCCCGCGTGCCGCTGGCGGTCCGTTGGGGAAGGCGGCTTTCCGGGGGCCGCACGGTCGACGCCTTCGTGAACATCGGCGACCTGGGCCCGACCTTCCTGGAGCTCGCCGGGCTCGTGCGGCCGCCAGTGATGACGATGCGGAGCATCTGCGGGCTCTTGCTGGGCGAGCCCGATCCATCGCCATCGCGACGCGTTCAAGCGACTGGCTGCGTCCCGTTTTGGATCAGACGATGGCGAACGTCTCGAGTTCCAGTCTGCGGTCGCCATTGACGACGATAACACGGTACATGCCTCGGTCGGTGGCAGCCGCCGTCGCGGCGGCAATGGATGCATGCTCGGCGGGATCGGCCACCCAAGCCCTGGCGGTCGTGTCCCACGATTCCAAAAGGCAACGCGGCATGGCATGGGGTTGCGGCATGGGATGCCCTGCAGTGGTGATCGCGACCATCGGGATTGGTGGCCGCGCGCAGCTGTGATAGCGATCCCTTGGGACAACCTTGGTCCGCGGCGGCCGGTGCAGTGCCCGGATTCAACGTCCAAGCCCCCGTTGGTATCCACCGCTACCGATGGGTGGTATGGTTTTGCTTCCAGCCGACGTTGCGGAACGGTCGCGGCATCGCAAAAGCTCGTCCACATTCGCTCTATCGACCCCACGAAGTTCCATCATGATGCTCACTCTCCCCTGCCCTGCTCCAACGATCGCCACCACCGCCGTGATCGTCGGCCTCTGTTCGTCGGTGACGTTTGCTCAAGTCACCGTCGAACCGAAGACGGCAGCCCCAACGGCAGCCCCGACAGCCGCCAAGCCGGCGACGGCGATCCCCGCCGATGCCCAATGGCATGACGTGACGACGTGGGGCGTGGAGGGCCGCGGCTGGGGCGATCAGGAACGCAAGCGGTGGTTCGACCGGCTGCCCGCGAAGGCCGAGGGACGTGTCACCGACGCGGTTTGGAACCTGAGCCGCGACAGTGCCGGCATGATG
>CAYSPN010000815.1:0-2195 GCA_964432895.1 uncultured Candidatus Kuenenia sp. | reverse complement strand
GGAGGCGGCATCAAGGGCGGAATCGTCCACGGCGAGAGCGACCAGTGGGGCTACAAGCCGCTCGATCGCGACCAGCCCACGACGGTGCACGACGTGCACGCCACCGTGATGCGGCTCCTGGGCATCGAGCACACGAAGCTCACCTGGCGGCACAACGGCATCGACCGCCGCCTGACCGACGTGCACGGCCACGTTATCAACGGCATCCTGTCGTGACCAGGGGTTGAGAGACTTCGATTGGTCGGGCTATCCTGCGTCGATGGCTCACTGGGTTTCCCTCGTCGTCGACGGTTTGGATCGAGGATCCCTCGATGACGTCTCGTCCACGATGTTCGGTCTGGGCGCAGCTGGCGTCGCCGAGGAGGGCGACCGTGGAGTCGAGCCGCCCACGCGTCAGACCTGGGACGAAGGTCCACCGGAGCCGCCTAGTCTCACCGTTCGCCTGCGGGCGTGGTTCGAGTCGCCCGATGCGGATCTTCGCGCGGCCGCCGAGGAATGCCTGCCTCCCGCCGTCGAGGCTCGCTGGGAGACTGTCCCTGACGAGGACTGGTCGACAGGCTGGCGAGTCAACTTTCCCGTCTTCCGAGTGGGCCGACTCGTCGTCGCACCGCCCTGGGAGGAGGTGTCTGGAGCGCTCGTTCTCGAGCCAGGGCAGGGGTTCGGAACGGGCCAGCATGCAACCACGCGACTGGTCCTCGAACGGCTCGTCTCCCTTCTCGACCTTGAAGGTGATGCGACGCCCCGCCGCCGCGTGCTCGACGTCGGCTGTGGCTCCGGCATCCTCAGCTTGGCCGCAGCCCATCTCGGTGCGGATGCCTACGGCATCGATCACGACCCATTCGCGGTCGAGGGCGCGCGTGCTCAGGCCGCCCGCAACGGCTTGAGCGTGCCGTTCGACACCACGCCGCTCGCCGACGTGCCGGGCCGATGGACCATCGTGCTTGCAAACCTGTTCGCCGACACCATCGTCGACCTGGCCGATGACCTTATCGCGAAAACAGAAAAACACCTGATCGTGAGCGGCATTCTGGCCGACCGCGAGCGACGTGTTCGCGACGCCCTCGACCCGCGGCTCGGGCAGCCGGATCGCTCGCAGGACTGCGAGTGGGTCTGCCTGCACTATCGGCTTCCAAAAAGCTGAAAAAGGAAGCTGAAAAAGGTGGTTGTCCCAATCCTTTTCGGCACGGGAGTGCAGGTAGCCCGTATTCCCTTGCTTGCGCTGCGGGCTTGGATGAAGAGGGGTTCCCATGTAAGCCCGAAGCGCAATCGAGAGGAATCCGCGATCCAGCTCGCATGGCGGCCCGTATTCCCTTGCTTGCGCTGCGGGCTTGGATGAAGAGGGGTTCCCATGCAAGCCCGAAGCGCGAGCGAGGGAATCCGTCTTGCGGAGCCAACAAAACCTCAGAAATCCTGAAATCAATGAACGAGCTACGCAACTGCCATGCCGAACAGGAGGGTGGCTGTCACCTTCTCACCTTTTTCCCTTTCACGGTGGGGGCGTAGCGTTCCGGAACCGATCCTGCAGCGTGCGGATGACATCGAGGTCGATGCCGGGGGGCTGCTGTTCCAGGAACCAGTCGAGCCCGGTGATCGCCGCCTCACGGCGGCCGGTTTCGAACCGTGCGACGGCCAGCAGACCGCGGTCGGCGGTGTCGTCGGGCTGGATCGCGACCAGGGCCTCGAGCGAGCGGAGCATCGCCTCGCGGTCCTTTGCATCCTGTGCGACTCCTAGCAGGTTGCGCAGCATGCGCCGCACGATCTGCGGCTTGGAAAATGGCCGCAGGTGATCGTCGTTGAGTTCCTCGTCGGCCACCGCCCTGACCCTCGTCGCAGCATCCTCTCGCGACAGCGGCACCGCTCCCTCGAACACGTCGATGAGCTGTTCGTCGCCCTGGCGTGGAATGTGTTTCACCACGAAGTGCCCCGGCAGGCCGATGCCGACGACGTTCAGGTCGAGGCGTTTCGCGAGTTCCATGTAGAGGATCGAGAGCGTGATCGGCAGCCCCTCGCGGTCGTCGATGACGCGACTGAGATGGCTGTTGGCGCGGTGATAGTAGTCGGTGCGACTGCCGTGGAAGCCGTTGTCGGTGAATAGATACTTATTGAGCGCGGCGAGGCGGGCCGGTTCGTCTGCAGCCTTCGGCAGCGACTGTGCGATCTCCTGCGCCATGCGATCGACCTGCTGCACGTAGGCG
>CAYSPN010000814.1:0-1530 GCA_964432895.1 uncultured Candidatus Kuenenia sp. | reverse complement strand
CAGGACGCCCATCGCCGCGTCCTTGTCGACTCCCAGCCTCTCCCAGAAGCCGGCAATCGTGGGGATCAGCGGAATGCTGACCGTGGGGAGGATCCACTGATCCTCGTGACGCTCGACCGGGCCGGAGATCCAAACCACGACCGTCTGGCCTGCCTTGGAAATCCTGATCCAGGCGATATGAAGGTCTACTGCCCTACGGGCAAGGAGACTTTCAATGACGAGACGACGGAAGAAGCACCGTCCAGAAGAGGTTGTTGCCAAGCTGCGAGACGCTGATGCGATGCTCAACGCGGGCAAGGATCTGGCGGCGGTGCTGCAGGCCTTGGAGGTGAGCGAGTCGACGCTCGAGCGCTGGCGGGCCCAGTACGGCGGGATGAAGTGCGAGGAAGCCAAGAGGCTGAAGCACTTGGAGGACGAGAACCGGCGGCTCAAGCAGCTGGTTGCCGACCAGGCCTTGGACATCCAGATGCTGAAGCACCTCTCGGAGGGAAACTGGTAAGCCCTTCCCGGAAGCGAGCGGCGGTCGTCGAGCTTCGCACGAAGTTCGGCGTCTCCGAGCGAAGGGCATGCACGGTGGTGGATCAGCCGCGTAGCAGTCAGCGATTCGAGGCCAAGCCCCGCACGGACGAGGCACCGCTCGTGAAGCGGATGCTGCAGTTGGCGAGGGCGAAGCCGCGGTATGGGTATCGCCGGATCGGCTGGCTGCTTCGAGAAGAGGGATGGCGTGCTGGGTTGTCTCGAGTATTTCGCCTGTGGCAGCGGGAGGGGCTGAAAGTGCCTGTAAAGAAGAGGAAAAGGCGTCGCCTGGGCTCGAGCGCCAATGGATGTCATCGGCGACGCGCTGAGGCTCCGAATGACGTGTGGTGTTGGGACTTCGTCTTCGACCGGACGGTAAGCGGCAGCCAGCTGAAGTGGCTGTCGGTCGTGGACGAGTACACGCGCGAATGCTTGGCCCTGAAAGTCGACCGGGGCATTACGAGTGAGAGCGTGATCGGCACGCTCTCCGAGCTGTTCGCGATGCTTGGTGTCCCGAGGCACATCCGCAGCGACAACGGGCCGGAGTTTATCGCTCAGACCCTACGTCGCTGGCTCAAACAGGTGGGCGTTGGCACGCTGTACATCGAACCTGGCAGCCCTTGGGAGAACGGCTATGCCGAGAGCTTCCACGGGCGGCTCCGCGATGAGTTCCTGGCGATGGAGATCTTCGAGGGCGTCCGGGATGCCCGGTCGCTCACGGCCTCGTGGAGAGATGAATACAACACCCAGCGGCCTCACAGCTCGTTGGGTTATCGGACCCCGGCCGGGTTCGCCGCCGCGTGTGCGGCTTACGCCACGGCCAAGGCCTCGGCTCCAGCCGCACACGCTGGTTGCCTTGGTCAACCCTGTTCCTGAACCCTCATATCACCTGGTGCAGGAAATCCAACCCGGTCATCAGGAACCCGTCGTCCGCAGCCGCACGAAAGGAACGCCAATGAAGTCGGTACGCCGTGTCGCGGTTTCTGCGTTGGCAGCCCTGTTGTTCGGCAGTCT
>CAYSPN010000813.1:0-2917 GCA_964432895.1 uncultured Candidatus Kuenenia sp. | reverse complement strand
GTCGGAATCGACGACGTGGTGTTCGAGGTGAGCAGCCCTGATTCCGACCACCCGATGCGCTATCCGATAGCGATCGCGCCGTCGGAGTTCGACCTTCATCCGCTCGATACGCCGCGAGGATGGACCCGTCGTGGCTCCCGCGGCACCATGGCCCAAGTGCGAACCCGCCAGGACCCAACCCCGCATCCGATCCTCGTGCTGCTGGACGACGATCCAAAACGCTACGGCAACTGGTCGATGCTGAATGGCGTTGCAGTCAAACCCGGTGACCGGGTGACCCTTTCGTGGACATCCTCCTGCAGCCTTGGCGTGGGGGGCGAGGTCGTGGCTGACTATCGCGATCTGCAGCCCGGCACCTATTGGTTTCGGGCGGGGCTCTTTCGGCCCGGTGGAGAGCCGACCGGCAAGGAGACGAGCCTGGCTATTCAGGTCATCGTGCCGTGGTACGAGCGACCAACCACATGGTTGGCGGGCGGCCTGCTTGGCGTGGGCGCAGCGGTGGCGATTGCCCGCTCCGTGGCGCTGCGACGCATCAAACGGCGGCTTGAGGAGGTGGAACGAGCCCACAGTCTCGAGCGGGAACGGACGCGGATCGCCCGCGACCTTCACGACGAGGTCGGGGCCGGTCTCACGGAGATCGCGATGGAGAATTTCTGGGTGCAGCGTGAGATGGAAGGAAAGGCCCCGCCTGCCACGCTGGAGCGAGTGGAGCGAGCCAGGCAGTCGGCGGTCGACCTCGTGCGGAGCGTCGATGCAATCGTCTGGGCTGTGAATCCCGCCAACGACACGCTTGATCGTTTCGTGCCGTATCTCACGCATTCGTTCGAGCGGTTTCTCGACGCGGCAGGCGTGCGGGCGCGGCTCGATGTGCCCGATACGGTGCCGCGGGTGACGGTCGAGGGAGCGGTTCGACACAGCCTGTTTCTCGTCGTGCGCGAGGCTGTCAACAATGCCGTCAAGCACGCCCGGCCGACCTACGTGGCCCTCGGTGTTCGCGTCGATTCAGGGATGCTCTGGATCAACGTGGAGGATGACGGGGGCGGGATCGAGCCGCAGGCGATTGCTCGAGCCGCGCGAGATGGCGGCAGCCGATCGGGGCTGGGCAACATGCAGCGTCGGATCGACGAACTCGGAGGACGCTGCACCATCACCAGCAGCCCGGAAGGTGGGACACGCGTCGCCATCGAGGTGCCTCTGCCGATGGCAGCCTCCCATCCGGTGTCGTAACCTTTGGCAGCGGCCGGCCTGCGACGCGGCGAAATAGAAACAGGGAGCAGTCCAATGCACGTCATCCGGGTGGCGGTCGTCGAAGATGATGCCCGCCTGCGCCGCGCGTTCGTCGACACGCTCGAAATCGCCTCAGACTGCCGTTGCGTGGGGGCGTTTGCCACAGGGCAGGAGGCGATCCACGGGATTCCACCACTCGATCCTGACGTGGTGATCATGGACGTGAACCTTCCCGACTCGACCGGCATGGAATACATCCAGGCGTTGTCCGCGGAGCTTCCGCGGTCGCAAATCCTGATCGTCACCGTCTACCAGGATCCCGAGACGACCTTTCAGGCACTGGCCGCCGGAGCGCATGGCTACCTCGTGAAGCCCGTCATGCCCGACCGTCTGCTGGAGGCGATTCGCGAGGTCCGTGAGGGGGGCGTGCCGATGACACGCACGATCGCCAGAAAGGTGATTCAGGCGTTTCGCGACAGGGAGTCGCCAGGCGGCGGTGAGAAGCCGCCGGGCCAGCTGCCTGTGAAGGCCTCCCCAGGGCCGACGCACGGGGGCCAGGAGGACGCGACGCTGGCACCCCGAGAACAGCAGGTGCTCGAACTTCTCGTGGAAGGCCTATACTACAAGGAAATCGCCAAAAAGCTCGGGATATCGATCTCGACCGTGGGCACCTATGTGAAGCGGATCTACGAGAAGCTCCACTGCACCAACCGCTGGGAGGTGGTGGCCCGATCCAGGCTGGGGGCTGCTCGCGACGGGGGCGGGGGGTGAACGGCGTGTCGGAATCATAACGACATGCTCCGGACGGCGGGAAAAGCTACCGTCGATCGAATAACGGCGGGGCGGTCGTGCCCCCGTTTTCCAGCCCGGAGCCCCAGACCGATGAACGTCGTCACTCGTCGCCGCGCTTTTACGTTGGTCGAATTGCTGGTCGTGATCGCGATCATCGGCACGCTCGTGGGGCTGCTGCTGCCCGCCGTCCAGAGCGCCCGGGAGGCCGCCCGCCGGACCATGTGCACCAACAACCTGAAGCAGATGGCAACGGCCGCCCACAACTATGAATCGGCTCGGAAGCATTTCCCCTCCGGTGGCTGGGCGAGCCAGTGGGGGGCCGATCCCGATGCTGGCCTCGGGCAGGCACAGCCCGGTGGCTGGTCGTACCAAATCCTCCCCTACTGTGAGCTGAACGATCTCTTCATGTTGGGGTCGGACAGCCTGGCTCCGACGACGAGTCCGTTCAACAGCCGCAACACAGCAACGCAAAAAAGCGGTGCGACCCAGCGGGAGAGTTTGCCGGTTCCCGTATTCACCTGTCCGTCACGACGCGGGGCCGTCGCCTATCCGGTGAAGGAGAAGGGAGCGAACGCCTACCAGAATGTCAACGTCGATACCTCGTCCGCCGGCATCGACTACGCAGCCAGCTGCGGCACGGCATCCAACACCGCCACTTTCGGCTCGAGCAACAGCGCCGGCTTTCCGGCGCTCGCCGACGCGACCGCCGGCGCCAACGGAATCGTGTTTCCGTGTTCCAAGGTCACAGTGGCGAAGGTCTCGGACGGCCTCTCGGTAACCATCCTGTTCGGCGAGAAGAACAGGAATCCCGATGACTACGGCACGTCGCTCTTCAGCGCTTACGGCGGCGGCACGGTCGTCGCTGGCGCGTCGATCCTGGCCGGCGGTGCCTTGGCCG
>CAYSPN010000812.1:0-2192 GCA_964432895.1 uncultured Candidatus Kuenenia sp. | reverse complement strand
CGGCGACCCGGAGACGATCTGACATGTGCCCTGCACTCTCGCCCGCCCACGGCTCGCATTCGTCGACAGCCATCATCCTGCCCGCCGTGCAGGCCACGGCCGACATGGTATTCGAGCCGGCCACACGGCCGACGATGTATTTCATCGGGGTGACCACCGGCAAGAGCTCGATCATGTCGGTGTTTCCAAAGTGGGCCTCGCATCTCGGGTTGGGCGACGTCGCCCTGCGGGGCATCGACTGCAAGTGGCACGACGACCCGGCCGTCTACCGCCGTGTCGTGCAGTTCATCAAGAACGATCCGCTCTCCCTCGGCGCACTCGTGACCACGCACAAGATCGACCTGCTCACGGCCTGCCGCGACATGTTCGACACGCTCGACCCCCACGCTGAACTGCTCGGCGAGATCAGCAGCATCTCGAAGCAGCCTGTGGAAGGAGCCTCGGCGAGTCATGTCCTGCTCGTTGGCCATGCCAAGGACATGATCACCAGCGGCCTCTCGCTCGAATCGTTTCTGCCTGAGGGGCATTGGACCCGGTCCGGCGCCGACGCGGTCATTCTCGGAGCGGGTGGTTCGTCGATCGCACTTTCCTGTGCGCTTCTCGACCGCAGGCATGGCGACAACGTGCCGCGGCGGCTGTTCGTCACAAATCGCAGCCCCGGCCGCCTTCACGAGATCGAGGCGATCCACCGAAAGATCGGCGCGAGCATCCCGGTGGAGTACATCCATACGCCACACCCGGAAGACAACGACCGCGTGCTCGATCACGCGGCGGCCGGCTCGCTCGTGGCCAATGCCACCGGCCTCGGCAAAGACGCCCCCGGTTCGCCGCTCACCGACGCCGCCGTCTTTCCGGAGCAGGGCTTCGCCTGGGACTTTAATTATCGGGGCGACCTGCTTTTCCTCGCCCAGGCCCGCCGGCAGGCGGCCGCCCGCCAACTCCACGTGGAGGATGGCTGGGTCTACTTCCTCCACGGCTGGACCCGCGTCGTCGCGGAGGTGTTTCACATCGACATCCCGGTCCGCGGCCCGGAGTTCGAGAAGCTTGGAGAGATCGCCGCGACCGCCCGTACCTGACGTTCCAACCCCGAAGGATCCCCAACCGAAGGATTGTTTGTCCATCATGGCACACACAGCTCTTGATCCACACGCACCCGCAACCGATGCCGGCATCCCCTTTGGCGTCGACATCGATCTGGTCACCGGTGCGATGCGGGAGCCCGACCGCGTGCTCGTCCGTCGGGCCAGCGATATGAAGGGTTACTACAAAGACGCGACAGCCCTCGACCGGCTGATCGCCGCCGGCGATCCCGTCCACTACGAGGTATTCGAGAAGGTGATTCCGGAGACCTACGGGCATCTCCTCTTCTGCATCTCGAAGCTCTATCCGGGCCGGGTGGGCGACGAGTGTTTCATGACGAAGGGCCACTACCACACCGTCAGCGGCACGGCCGAAACCTATCTCTGCCTCGGCGGCAGCGGCCACATGATGTGCAAGCTCGCCGACGGCTCGTGGCGGGCCGAACCGATGCGTCGCGGCCGGATGGTCTACGTGCCACCGCACTGGGGCCACCGCTCCATCAATACCGGCAACGAGCCGCTCCTGAGCTTCTGCGTCTATCCGGCTGAGGCCGGCCATAACTACGGCGACATCGCGGTCGAAGGCTTTCCGCGGCGGGTATTCATCCGCGACGGCCGGGAGGTCATCGAGTAGATGCCGCGGATTCTCGTCACACCACGATCGGTAACGTCCGAGGGCCATCCGGCTCTCGAGCGGCTCGCCCGCGCGGGCTTCGAGATCGTGATGCCGCCGGCCGGGAAAATGCCTGCGGCGTCCGACTTGAAACAGCTCCTGCCCGGGTGCGTCGGCTGGCTCGCAGGCGTCGAGCCGATCACCGACGACGTGCTCTCCGCCGCGAGCGATCTCCGCGTCATCAGCCGCAACGGCACGGGGGTCGATGCGATAGACCTGGAGTCGGCCCGGCGGCGTGGCATCGAGATTCGCCGCGCCGATGGAGCCAATGCCCGCGGCGTGGCGGAACTAGCGATCGGTATGATCCTGGCCCTCGCCCGATCGCTCCCCTTCTCCGACGCGGCGATCAAGGCCGGCGGCTGGTCCCGCCGCAAGGGTTTTGAACTCGAAGGGAAAACGCTCGGCATCGTGGGCTGCGGAAAGATCGGCCGGATCGTGGC
>CAYSPN010000811.1:0-5214 GCA_964432895.1 uncultured Candidatus Kuenenia sp. | reverse complement strand
AAGGCAGCCACGACCGCCGCCACCGCCCATGGGCTCGCCTTCGCGGCCGGGTACATCAGCAGTGGGATCAGCGGCTCGCACGGCCCGAACACGAACACCAGAAACAAGAGCCATGGCGTCCAGACGGAGGCGCCGGTGGCCCCCGATGCAGAACCGCCCGCTGCGGCGGCATGCACGTGGGCGTGGGGCAGCTTCCGAACGGCCTGCACGATGCCCCACGTCAGATAGGCGAGCCCAAACGCGATCAGCATCCAGGCCGCCAGGTCGCCCCGCAGCGACTCCAGCGCCTCGAGCTTCATCACGACAACGCCCACCGCAAGACCGAGAAGCCCGATCAGGACCGATCCGGCCACGTGCCCGAGGCCACAACCCGTGGTAACCCAAAGTGTCTTGCGAGCTGACCAGTTGCCGGCCCGCGACATGGCGACGAAAGGTATGAAGTGGTCGGGACCGAGCAGTGTATGGACCGCGCCGATCGACGCCGCCGTGAGGCTGAGAATGAGTGCTTCAGAAGACGGACCCATGACACGGTCTCCTCCGCCGCACCCATGCGACCGGCAACTCTATCGGCCGGACGGCCCGACAGGGAAGCGGTGACGACCGTAGAATCCGCGACCCATCGAGAGCGGAAGCGAACGCAGGCCAGATATGCACGAGTTGTCGATCGCAAGCAGCATCGTCGAGATCGTGGGGGAGCACGCCCGGCGGGAGGGCGGCGGCCGGGTCGCGAGCGTGACACTGCGGATCGGCCGGCTTTCGTGCGTCCACGAGGATGCCCTCCGCTACAGTTTCGACCTGGTCACGGAAGGCACCCCACTGGCCGGCGCGACGCTCGCCGTGATCGAGGTGCCCGTGCGGATCTGGTGCGCTCTCTGTAAGGCGGTGGTCGAACTCCCGGGCATCCAGCGGTTTGCCTGCCCGGCATGTGGACACTTGAGCGGCGACATCCGCGCCGGCCGCGAACTCGAGATCGAATCCATCCAGATCGCAGCCGACCAACTCGGACCAGACCAGATCGCCTCCGATATCTCCGCACCAACACAGCCGGAGCCATCATGATCGAGCCACGGATCCTCGAGGTGCGCACGAAGATCTTGAAGAAGAACGATGAACTGGCCCGCGAGATGCGGCGGCAGTTCGAGTCGCTCGGTCTGCTCGTCGTGAACATGGTCTCGAGCCCCGGCACCGGCAAGACCTCGTTCCTCAGAGAGACGCTCTCGCGGCTGCGGGCCCGCGGCACGCCAGTGGCCGCCGTCGTGGGCGATCTCGAAACCGACAACGACGCCCGCCGACTCGCGGAGAGCGGCGCCCCGGTCCGGCAGATCATGACCCACGGCCTCTGCCATCTCGAGGCCGACATGGTGCAGTCGCACCTCGCCGGCTGGAACCTCGCCGACCTCCACTACCTCTTCATCGAGAATGTCGGCAACCTGGTCTGCCCGACGAGCTGGGACCTCGGCGAATCGGTCCGTCTCGCCCTGCTGTCGGTCACGGAAGGCGAGGACAAGCCGCTCAAGTATCCGGGGCTCTTCAACACCGCCGACATTGCCGCCATCACGAAGATCGACCTGGCGGACGCCTGCGACTTCAACCGCGACGCCGCTTGGGCCAACATCGAGTCGGTCCGGCCGGGAATGCGAATCATCGAGACATCGGTGAAGACCGGCGCGGGCATCGACGAATGGCTCGACTACCTCGCCGACAAGCGTCGGGCGCTGGAGGAGTCTGGGCCGCCACCTATCCTCGACGCGCCAGCACGGTCTGGCCGAGCGCCAGGCCGCCGTCGTTCGCCGGCACCCGTTGATGCACGAGCACCTCGAAGTCCGCGCGGTGCAGTTCGTCGATCGCCAACTGCACGAGGAGCGCATTTTGAAACACGCCGCCGGTCAGCCCGACGGTCCCGCCGTCCCTTCGCGCCCGCAGCCGCATGCAGACCTCCGCGATCATGCGGGCGACCGCCACGTGAAACCGTGCTGCGATCACCTCCGGCGGCAGCCCAGCCAACGCATCGACGGCAACGGCACGCACGACCGGCTGCCACCCCACACGCATCGGCTCGCCATCATCGAATTCGAAAGCATACGCGTCATGATCGCCAGCGGCTCCCGACGCCATCGCCTCGAGCTGCATGGCCGCTTCAGCCTCGTACGTGATCGACTGCTTCACGCCGGCCAGCGCGCTCACCGCGTCGAACAGCCGACCCATGCTGCTCGTGGCGACGCAGTTGATATTTTTCGCGAGCTGTTGCCCGAGCACACGCCGCTCCGCCTCGCTGGCGGCCCGCACGCACGCGAGCCGGCCGTCCCACGCAGAGCCCGACGCATACAAGACCGCCAGCGCCGTTCGCCACGGATGCCGGATGCTCGCGTCGCCGCCAGGCAGCGGCAACGCTGCGAGGTGTGCGGCTCGGCGGAATGCGGCCTCTGACACGGCAAAAAACTCCCCCCCCCAGATCGTGCCGTCGCGGCCGTAGCCGGTGCCATCGAAGCAGACGCCGATCACGCCATCGAGCGGATGTCCGTGCTCGGCGAGCAGGCTGGCGACGTGCGCCTCGTGATGCTGCACCTGCACCAGGGCGATCCCGCGATCGGCCGCGAACCTGCGGGCCCAGTCGGTCGAGAGGTAGCCGGGGTGAAGGTCGGCAGCGACGACCGCGGGCTTCACGCCGTAGAGTTGCATCAGGTGAATCGCCACGTGGTCGAGCGACTCGAGCGTCTCGAGGTTGCCCATGTCGCCGATGTGCTGGCTCATGATCGCCTGATCGGCGCGGGCGAGACAGATGGCCGCCTTCAGCTCACCGCCCACGGCCAGCACGGCCGGCCCCGGTCCGTCGAGCTTGGTCGGCATCGGCGCATACCCGCGCGACCTCCGGATCGGCATCACGGCGCCCGCGGCGCACCGCACCACCGAATCGTCGCAGGCGACGTGGATCGGGCGATCATGCATCAGGAAGGCATCGACGAGCGGGCCGAGCGTTTTCAGGGCGGCATCGTTCTCGCGCACGATCGGCTCCTCGGAGAGGTTGCCCGACGTCATCACCAGCGGCGGCATGCCCTCGCAAAGCAGGTGATGCAGCGGTGAATACGGCAGCATGACGCCCAGGAAATCGTTGCCGGGCGACACCTCCGCCGACACGCCCGCCGCCGTTCCCCGCTTCCGCACGAGTACGATCGGCCGCTCGTGGCCCTCGAGCAGCCGTCGTTCCTGCTCGTCGACCATGGCGATCGCCCGCGTTGCTACGAGATCCTCCACCATCACGGCCAACGGCTTGCCGACCCGCTGCTTGCGTCTCCGCAGCAGGCCGACGGCCGCGTCGCTCGTCGCATCGCAGACGAGGTGAAATCCGCCCACTCCTTTGACGGCGACGACGGCTCCGGCACGCAGCAGGAGTTTCACGGCCACGATCGCGGCGTCGCCTTCGGCGATGCGGTCTGCATCCCGGCCCGCGAGCCAGACCAGAGGCCCACAGTCTGCGCAGGCAATCGGTTGCGCGTGGAAGCGGCGGTCGGTAGGGTCGGCATACTCCACGGCGCACTGCGGGCACATCGCGAAGCCGCGCATCGTCGTCTGCGGGCGGTCATAGGGCAGGCCTGTGATGACCGTGAATCGTGGACCACAGTTCGTGCAGTTCGTGAACGGATATCGGAAGCGGCGATTGCCCGGGTCGCGGATCTCCGCGAGGCAGTCGCCGCAGGTGGCGATGTCGGCAGGCAGCGACGTCGTCGTTCCCGACCGGGTGATGCTCTCGAGGATCATGAACCGCGGCGGTGCCGCCGCATCCACGGCCGCATCGGCGACCGTCACCCGCTCGACGACAGCCAGCGGCGGCGCCGCGGCCGCGAACCCGTCGAGAAACGCCTCCACGCGATCGGCCGGCCCCTGCACCTCGGCCGTCACGCCGGCCGAATCATTCTCCACCCAGCCCGCAAGGCCCAGGCTGCTCGCACGCCGCCAGACGAACGGCCTGAAGCCGACCCCTTGCACGACTCCACTGATCGATAATCGCTTGCGTGAGATCGAGGCCACATGACGGCTCCAGCGGAGACTAGCCCCGCTATCCTATCCCCGGGAAACCCCCGACGATGACAGCCCCGGAGGTGGCCGCCGCGTGACGAGCTGCTCCAGAAAGTCGGGAATCGCCTCCCGCAACGGTGAGCTGGCGAGATACCGATCGGCCACGTCGCGTCGCCCGCGGGAGAGAAGCGTCGCATAGACATGCAGTTCGAAGTGCAGCCGGAAGCGACGCTCCGCCTCCGTATCGCCGACGACACCAAAGACCCCCAAGAGCGCCTCCGCCGTGGAGACATGCGCCGGGGCATCGTAGTCACGCAGCCAGTAACGGCCCGGCCCCGGTTCCGGCAGCCGCACGCACCGGCCCAGTCCGTCGACAGCCCGCTGCATCTCCGCGGCCTGCCGCCACGTGCCGTCGAGCAGGACAACCTGCGGCGGCAGCCGGTGGGCGGTGCCGAAGGCAGCTGGGGCGGGTTCACCATGGGGATGAAGAATCCACGTCTCCCGATCGGGGAGCAGGTCGGCTGACGCCAGGCTGGCGCTGGCGAAGAAACGATTCCCACGCTGGTAGAGATGGCAGCTGGCTCCCTCTACAGTGCGTGCTATCAGTCGACCGGTGCTCGAGGGCTTGTGCTGCTCCTGGCGGTGGATCAGCACGTGCACCTGGATGCCAGTGACCACCGCGGGCAGGGCATCGCAAACGCACCACCGCGGCTGCAGGCAGCAGCGTGGGCAGCGGGCTGCACCGGCAAGAACAACGCTTCGTGGCATGCCCGCCTCTCCGATGACTGGAAAGGCGGATGATACCAGGCCTGTCGCTGGCGACCGCATTCCTGCCGGCGTGACGTTGTTCGCCATGGGCGGCTACACTGCCGATGATTCATCAGAGACGCCCCTCGATGGGCCGCCCCGCGAACGGCCACCACCGATGCACCGCCCGCCATCCCCGAACGCCTTCCGGCTCCCGCTGGCAGCGACCGCGTTTGCCGCCGTCCACGTCATTGCCTGCCTGGGCTGCAGCCGGCCGTCGGCGCCAGCGGCGGCCCCCCCCGCAGCCGCCGAGGTGACGGTCACCGAGCCGCAGCCCGTGCGGGTGCCCGAATATCTGGAGGTGACGGGACGCATCGACGCGGAACTTCTCGTCGACGTCCGCAGCCGCATCACTGGCTACCTCACCAAGGTCGCCTTTCGTGACGGTCAATT
>CAYSPN010000810.1:0-1649 GCA_964432895.1 uncultured Candidatus Kuenenia sp. | reverse complement strand
GCTGGGCGAGGCTCGTGGCCACCTCGGTGAGCGTCAGGCCGTCCTTCCGCCAGGAGATCAGGTGGCCGGCCTCGGTGATCGAGATCGTGGCCGCATAGCCGCCGCGATCGACCGACCGCGTCGCGCAGATCACGAACAGCTCCGGGTGGAGCACGCGGCCGTAGAGCTGGAAGACGAGCTCCGTAACCTTGGGGCGAACCGAGAGCACGATGAAAGCGACTCCGGGAACTCGCGATGGACCGCGGGACGACCGCGGACCTTCAAGAACCTCCCGCCTATGGTCGCGATTATACGGCGCTGCCTGCAGGGCCACCAAGCCGAGAACGACAGGCGTTGCGACGCGGTGAAAACCCGCCGCGCCATGCGGCTCAAAAAAAGTGAACCGACTCTTGACAAGATCGCCGGGCATCGTCCGCGACGGACGGCGCGGTCAGACGAGTCCCACGAGCACGTCGTACACCGCATGCGTGCCGGCCGCGATGCCGAAGCCGCGGATGACGAGCAGGATCGCGAAGAACATGCCCGCCAACGTGCGGAACGTAAAGCTGTAGAGCTCGAAGTGCTCACCGAGCGGGCCCACGTAGTGGGCCGCGCTGAACAGCAGGCTGGAGGCCACGAGGCCGACGACCGCTGCCGTGACAGTCGACGCCCCGAGCCGCTCGCAGAGCCAGATCAGCAGGGGCAGGAGGAGCAGCCGGAAGAGCACCTCCTCGTAGAGTCCGGCCCCGCAAAACCCGATCAGGCGGGCAAAAACGCCGTCCCAGCCGGCCGCCGCCGCCAAGGGCCACAGCCGGTCTTGGAGGCGGGCCAGGCCGACGAGCGTCGCGGCCCAGAGCACGCATTCCGCGGCCATTCCCGCGAGCACGGCGGGGCTGAAGTGCCAGCGGTCGTGCTCGATGTGGTGCCACGCGAGCAGCCCCAACACGGTGAGCGTCGGCAACAGGAAATAGGCCCCGAAACCGAGGGCGTCAAGCAGCTGCCGCAGCCATACGTCGGCGCCGTTCCGCGGCGATCCGCGGCCCAGCAGGAGCACGCCCCCTTCGTAGGCCAGCACGAGCGGCAGGGCGAACACCAGGCTCGTCAGCGGCGTGCGCGAGAGTGTCCAGTAGGAATCCGACGGCGGGACCCGGTTGGCGTCATCGCCGTCGCGGGCAGCGCCCGGATCGATCTCGTCCGCGAACGGCGCGGTGGCGTCGATCCATGTCGCCGGATCGGCAGGATCACCTGCCGCGTGCGGATCGTCGTAAAAATGGCTCATGTACATTCCGAAAGCGAACGGCCTGCCGACCCCGCCGCAGAAAAGCACAGCATTTTTCCCTGGCTGCGGCAATGCTGGCGCTGCTGGCGCGGCCGGCACGCAACTTTCGAGTCTCGGTGCGGCACGTTTCGTGGCCGTGAATCCCGTCGTGATGCGGCGATGCAGGCGCGTCCTTGACAAGCCGACGGGGCTCCACAGAATCACGCCCATCGGTCGACGACGAGATCCGCAGCACGAGCGACACGACACGCGAAACTCGCCCTGGTGGTTTCGCATCGCAAGGCCGAGAGGTGTTGAATCGCGAGGTTCGGTGCGGAGTCGGAAAGATACAAAGGGGGGCGACGACTTGAGGGATCGACAGTCGACGACCTTTGGTCGTGGCCTGGATGTC
>CAYSPN010000809.1:0-1502 GCA_964432895.1 uncultured Candidatus Kuenenia sp. | reverse complement strand
TTCCGTAGCGAAAAAGCCGAACAAGGAAGGGGAGAATTGTGAGCACTCCCCTCATTGCACAGGATGTAAAAGGTATAATCCCAGCCGGTTCGAAGGACCCGAAAGCCTTGCCGATTGTTGTCGCCGTTCCAAAGGAATTGGCGCCAGGGGAACAACGTGTAGCGACCGTGCCAGAGGTCGTCCAGAAGCTCACGAAGTCGGGTTATGAAATCCGGATCGAGCACAACGCGGGGACGAGCGCATACTACCCAGACGATCTCTTTACGGCCGCCGGTGCGAAAATCGCCTGCAGCCGAACAGAGCTGCTGGACGGTGCCCGGATCGTCCTGCGCGTCCAGCCTCCGACCGTCTCAGAGGTCGATCAGTTTGCCGAGGGCACGATTGTCATCGGGTTCATGAACGCAACGAACAACCTCGAGGCTATCGCCCGGATGCGGGACCGTAAGATCACCGCCTTCGCCCTCGAGTTCGTTCCACGGATCACCCGCGCTCAGAGCATGGATGCGCTCAGTTCCCAAGCAACGGCCAGCGGGTACGTGGCCGCAATTATGGGTGCTGATAACTGCCCGAAGTTCCTCCCGATGCTGACGACGGCTGCGGGCACGATACGGCCGGCAACGGTGCTCATCTTGGGTGCCGGCGTCGCTGGCCTCATGGCGATCGCCACGGCAAAGCGGCTCGGCGCCATTATCGAGGCTTACGATGTCCGGCGCGCTGCGGGCGAGCAGGTCAGGAGTCTCGGCGCCAAGTTCCTCGAACTCGAAATCAACGCCGAAGGCCTGGGAGGCTACGCCCGCGAGCTCACGCCCGAAGAGAAGGAGAAGGAGCAGCAGATGGTCTCCGCTGCTGTCGCGCGGGCCGACATCGTCATCACGACGGCAGCCATCCCAGGTCGGAAAGCCCCCCTCCTCATTACCAAAGAGACCGTCGCGACGATGCGGCCTGGTGCTGTCATCGTCGACCTGGCCGCCGAATCGGCTGGCAACTGCGAGCTGACCCAGCCTGGCAAGACCGTCCAGGAGAACGGGGTCACAATCATCGGCCCGCAGAACCTCCCGGCCCGAGTACCATTCCACTCAAGCCAGATGTACGCGAAGAACCTCCAGTCGTTTCTGACACTTCTCGTTGACAAGAACGACGCCCTGGTAACAGAATTCACTGATGAGATCCTGGTTGCAAGCCTGTTGGTTCATGCGGGAGAGGTGCGCCACGGACCAACACGCGACCTTTTAAACGGAGGGAAATTGTGACCGATATTCCGACACTCTGGACCGCGGTTTACCTTGTAATGCTGGCCGCGTTCACCGGCTATGTTGTCATCAGCCGGGTCCCGTCAGTCCTTCACACGCCGCTGATGAGCGGTTCGAACTTTATTCACGGGATCGTTCTTGTCGGCGCGATGGTCGCACTTGGTCTCGCAACAACGCCTCTCGAACAGGCTATTGGTTTTATTGCAGTCATTCTCGGGTCGGCGAATGCCACCGGCGGCTATGTTGTCACGG
>CAYSPN010000808.1:0-1554 GCA_964432895.1 uncultured Candidatus Kuenenia sp. | reverse complement strand
CGGCCTCGCAGCGGCTGGCAGCCGACGGCCGGCTCCAAGCCCTCCCAAAACGACTGCCGCTCAGTCATGATGCACTGCGAAAAGAAGCACGGCATGTCCTCCCCCACCACCTTCCTGCTCGTACGCGATCCCGTTGCCGGACAGGCGGTGGTTCCACTGCTGCCGGGCGAACGCGTGACGCTCGGTCGCGCCCCCAGCAATCGCGTCGTGCTTCACGACGAGCAGGCCAGCCGTTTTCACGCCGAGATCTTCGCCGCAGCACCGGGCTGGTCGATCCGGGATCTCAAGAGCCGGAACGGCACGCTTGTCGGTGGCGAGCCGCTCTCCACCGACCGGGTGCTGGTCGTAGGCGACATCGTGGCCATCGGCCGCGTCGAGATCGTCGTCTGTGACGGCGAACCACCGGCCGCTGCGACGGGGGAGGCCGACGTGCTCGGCGGTACGGCCACCGGTGAGATGCCAATGGAACTCGAGGCGTGGCATGCCTCGATCACGCATCGCCGCGCGAAGAGCCGACTGCTCGACGACATCCGCGAGGCGGCGGGAACCGCGCCCCGCGTGGGCCGCGCCGCCGCCGAACTCTGCCGGCTGGCTTTTTCGCTGGGGCGGGCGAGTGACCTCAAGGCGGTGGCGTCGCTGGCACTGGAGTCGGCCATGCAGGGGGCCGGCGCCACCCGCGGGATCGTGCTCCTCCCAGAGCTGATCGGTGAGCAGCCGGGAGCCGCGCGGCAGGATGCGACCGGCCCGGCTCTCGGGCTGACGCAGACCGTCGCCGTGCCGGCCGACTGGTCGGCCACCGCCGTACCAGCCGGCGTGATCGCCGCGGTGCTGGGAACCGACGAGGCTGTGCTGGCGTGCGCGGCGGCACCGGACGGCGGGCAGGTGGCGAGCATTTCGGCGCCCATTCGGGTGGGCGGCCATGCCGTCGGCGTGCTTCACCTTGAGGTGGATGCCCACCAGCGCGAGGCCACACCCGACGACCTGGAGTTCGTCATGGCGGTCTGCGATGCACTCGGCCTGGCGATCGACAACCTGGCTGCTCGCGAGGTGCTCTCATCGAGACTGGCACGGTCGACTGACGAGAACGAGCAGTTGCGACGGCGGCTGGGCGAGGAATGGCAGATGGTCGGCTCCAGCGCCGGCCTGCAACACATCGTCAACCAGATCGAGCGGGTGGCTGCCACGAAGGCCACCGTGCTGATCCGGGGCGAGAGCGGTGCCGGCAAGGAACTCGTCGCGCGGGCGATCCACGAGGCGAGTGGCCGGCGGACGGCCCCGTTTGTCTGCATGAACTGTGCGGCCCTGTCGGAGACGCTCTTGGAGAGCGAGTTGTTCGGCCACGAAAAGGGCGCTTTCACCGGTGCCACCGAGCGCAAGGCCGGCAAGTTCGAGGCCGCCCACAAGGGCACGCTGTTTCTCGACGAGATCGGCGAGATGAGCCCGGCGATCCAAGCCAAGTTTCTGCGGGTGCTCGAGGGGCATCCGTTCGAGCGGGTCGGCGGCAGTGCCCGCGTGCAGGTCGACGTGCGCGTGGTGGCGGCCACCAATCGCGAC
>CAYSPN010000807.1:0-1634 GCA_964432895.1 uncultured Candidatus Kuenenia sp. | reverse complement strand
CGTGCTCGCCGCCGCCGGCACGCTCGACCTCACGATGGGCGGCCCGGGCTGGCAGGATTTCAAGGTCGAGCATCCGCAGCACTCGCCCCACTACCGCTACGACCTCGCCGACCCAGACGACAAGAAAACCTGGCGGCGGGGCGTCTACCGGTTCATCGTCCGCAGCCAGACACAGCCCTTCATGACCTGCCTCGACTGCGCCGATCCTTCGATGCGGGTCGAGAAGCGGAATGAAAGCATCTCGGCGCTGCAGGCGCTGGCGCTCTTGAACAACGGCTTCATGGTGGTGCAGGCCCGTCAGTTCGCCGACCGCGTGGCGCGGGAGGCAGGCGACGATCCTGCGACGCAGGTGAAGCGGGCCTTTGAGCTGGCGATGGGCCGCGATCCCGATGCCGAGGAGGCCGCCGCCCTGCTCGAGGTCGCGAAGACCCATGGCCTCGCCAACGTCTGCCGTGCGATCCTGAACCTGAACGAATTCTCCTTCGTGGATTAAAAGGTGACCTTTCCAGTTCTGTTCGGCACGAGGTGTGAGGGGCCCCGTATTCCCTTGCTTGCGCTGCGGGCTTGGATGAAGAGGGGTTCCCATGCAAGCCCGACGCGCGAGCGAGGGAATCCGTGTTGCGGACCCAACAAAACCGCAGCAATCGAGAAATCAACGAATGAGACTCGCAGCTGCCGTGTCGAATACTCAAGCCCCCTGGTGCTCCTGACACTATGAAAAACATATCGCCCTACCACGCTTCGTCGCACGGCTCGACCTCGAGTGCACTCACCCGCCGTGAACTGCTGGCCCGCTCGGGCTGCGGTTTTGGCTCGCTGGCATTGGCAGCGATGCTGGCTGGCGACCGCGATGCGGTGGCTGCGGGCACCGCTGAGGCTGGCGTCAGCCTGCACCCGGCCTGCATCTATCCGCCGAAAGTGAAGCGGGTGGTGCAGCTCTTCATGGCGGGGGCGGCCAGCCACATCGACCTCTGGGACTACAAGCCCGACCTCGTGAAGCACCACGGCAAGCCGAGCGATTTCGGTGAGCCGGTCGAGGCGTTTCAGAACGGCCTAGGGCCGTGGCTCAAGCCGATCTGGGATTTCAAGCCCTATGGCCAGAGCGGCAAGCTGCTTTCCACCCCTGTGGCGGCGCTCGGCGACGTCGTCGACCAGATGGCGTTCATCCACAACATGGTGAGCACCTCTGGCGTGCACTCCGCGGCCACGCTCCTACAGACGACTGGCTTCGTGCTGCCGGGCTTCCCGGGCGCCGGCTGTTGGGTGAGCTACGCGCTCGGCTCGATGAACGACAACCTGCCGACGTTCGTCGTGCTCCCCGATCACCGCGGCTACGGCTCCAATGGCGTGAAGAACTGGGATGCCGGCTTCCTGCCGTCACAGTACAGCGGCACGGTCGTGCAGCCCGCGGCCGACGAGCCGCTGGCCGACCTCCGGCCGCACAAGGCCGCCACGTTCGTGAACGGCGCGTCCGATGCCGCCGCCCGTGACCTGATCGGCCGGCTCAATCGTCATCATCTGGAGAGCCACGCGGGCGACAGCCGCCTGGAGGCCCGGATCCAGAGCTACGAACTCGCGGCGAAGATGCAGCTGGCCGCGCCCGAGGCGCTCGATCTGGCCGGCGAGCCGGAGCA
>CAYSPN010000806.1:0-4559 GCA_964432895.1 uncultured Candidatus Kuenenia sp. | reverse complement strand
CTCTGATCGATGTAGGGGATGTCGTTGTCGATCGTCTTGGGGATGCCGACCACGGCGATCTTGCCATCACGGGCGGCGACCGCCGCGGCAATCTGCATCGCCCCCCGCAGGGTGCCGTCGCCACCGATCACGAACAGGGCGTTGATGTTCATCCGCTCCAGGCAGTCGACGATTTCCTCCGGATCCTGTCCGCCCCGCGACGTGCCGAGGATCGTGCCGCCATCTTCGTCGACGTTGCTGACCACGCTCGGCGTGAGTTCGACCACGTCGTGGGCATACTTCGCCACGAATCCCTGGTAGCCGTTGCGGAAGCCGTGGATCTTCTTCACGCCGTAGTGAAACGTGAGTTCCATGACGATGCCGCGGATCACGTCGTTGATGCCCGGGCAGAGCCCGCCGCAGGTGACGATGCCCACCCGCATCTTGGAGGCGTCGAAAAAGATCTTGCGGCGCGGCCCGGCCGGCTCGAATCCGGGCAGATCATCGAGGCTGCATCCGCTCTCCCGCACGAGGCTGACCGTGTCATGGAAGAGCACGCGGTCGTCCTCCCCCACGTAGTGCACGGTGGTGCGGCGGGATTCCAGCATCGGCTTGAGCGGCGAGTCGATCCGGCAGGGACCGAGCGTTTTGACGACGAGATCGGCGGCGGTGGTCACGGTAGTGTCCCTGAAGTCATTGGAGGAGCGGTCACTGGAGGGGAGGTCGTGGGTTGTTCACCGCCGGGGACGGTACGAGTTCCCTCGCGAACGCCGCGGCGGCGTAATGCTCGGGATCCTCGCACCGATCCCCGGCTCGCGTTATCGGATTACAGACTTGTCATCGTAGGATTGCGATGGGAAGCACCAGAAACCGGAGGTTTCCAAGCGAAAACGGCACGATGCCGTGTTTCGCGTGAAGCAGGCTACCCGGTCGTGCGCATGCCGCTGGCGATGCCCTGTACGCAGAGCCGGAGGAGATCGCGGAGCGACTCGTCGTCAGGCCGTTGCCGACGGCGACGCATGAACTCGATCTGGATCAGATTCAAAGGGTCGATATATGGATTGCGTGCTTCAATAGACCGCTGAAACCAGGGCGTGGTGGCGAGGAGTTCGCCGCCGCCGACGATGTCGAGGATCGCCTGCCTCGTGCGGTCGCGTTCCGCGGCGATTCGCTGCCAGATCGGGCGGCGAACATCGGCATCGTCGACGAGCTCCGAATACCGCTGCGCGATGTACATGTCGGCCTTGGCCAGCGCCAGCGTGGCGTTGTCGATCGTGGCCTGAAAAAACGGCCACTGCCGGTACATGTCGCAGACGTTCTGCCAGGCATGCCGGTCGTCGTATTTCACCTCCACGAGCGCCGTGCCGAGGCCGTACCACGCCGGGATCATGCAGCGGCTCTGCGTCCACGCAAACACCCAGGGGATGGCGCGGAGGTCGTCGAGCGTGCGTTCGCCGCGACGGCGGGAGGGGCGTGACGCGATCGGCAGGGTCTCAATATCGTCGATCGGGGTCGTCTCCGAGAAATACCGGATGAAGCCCGGCTGGTCGACGAGTTCGCGGTAGACGGCCCACGACCGCTCGGCCATCCGGGCGGCGACGTCGGTCCATTCCCGTCGCGGTTCGCTGCGGCGGACGCTCGACGCCACCAGCGTGGCCCACGACACCTGCTCCAGATGGCGGCAGGCGACCTCGGTGTCGTCGTACCGCTCGGCGAGCACCTCGCCCTGTTCGGTGAGGCGGAGGCTGCCGTCGAGCGTCTCGGGCGGCAGCGAGAGGATGCCCCGCGCGGCCGGCCCGCCGCCGCGGCCGAGTGATCCGCCCCGACCGTGAAAGAAGGTGAGGCTCACGCCGCGGGCGGCGGCGGCGACGTGGAGATTGCCCTGCGCCGCCTGCAGGCCGCAGCAGGCGGCCAGATAGCCGCCGTCCTTCGTGCTGTCGGAGTAGCCGACCATCACGATCTGTCGGTTGCCCCGGCCCGCGACATGGTCGCGGTACGAGGGCTCGTCGAGGATCGCGGAGAGCGTTTCGTGGGCGTGCGTGAGGTCGTGGATTTTCTCGAAGAGAGGCACGATGGCGATGTCGCTGGCCGCGACCGCTTCGCCGCGTGCGGCTGCTCTCGCGCGGGCCCACCGCCAGAGCCAGAGCACCGCGAGCACGTCTGCCGGGCTGCGGGTGAGGCTGATGATCGCCGCCCCGATAGATTCCGGGCCGAACCGAGCCACCGCACGGTGGAGCATGTCGAAGAGCCGCAGCGTGTCGGCGGCGAGTGGTGCGAGCCCAGCGTCGGGGATGTCGCCGACGCCGCGGTCTGGCTGTCCGCCGGCGCCAGGCATCGAGTCGACGAGCAGGGCCCGCCGGGCCGGTTCGTCGAGCGAGGGAAACGCGGCGGCGTCGGCCACGCGGCCGGCGGCGGCGAGGATCTCCCCCATGATGTCGCCGTAGGCGCGGGCATCCTGTCGTACGTCGAGCCGAGTCATGTGGAGGCCGAAGGTCCGCACGAGGTCGAGCCAGTGCGTGGCGGGGGACTGATCGGCGAGGCCGTGGTCCCTGCCGAGCGCGTCGACCAGCAGCGCAACGTCGGCCTCCACTTCGCCTCCCGACGCATACGCGCCGACGGCCACCGGCTCGGCGAGGCTGCCGGTGCGTGACCGCTCGAGCCGGAAGCGGATCATGCGGATCCAGCGGCGGTAGGTTTCGTGCGGAGCGAGCGGTTCGAGTGCGGCTGCCAGATCGGGCCACGCCGTGGCGAGGGCGTCGAGCCGCTCGATCAAAGGGCCGGCTCCCCGCGCGGCATGCAGCGAGATCGTGAGCAGGTCGTGGAGGCGGACGCACCAGTCGAGATGGCGGTCGATCGCCGCGGCCCGCAGCCGCAGGAGCGTGCGTTCCGTGACATCGGCGGTGACGAACGGATTGCCGTCGCGGTCGCCCCCCATCCACGATCCGAAGGTGAGGAATGGCGGAATGTGGAACGACTCGCCAGGATAGCATGCTGCGAGGCCGCTGCGGAGCGAGGCATGGACCTGCGGCACCGCCTCCCACAGCCGCGGCATGATCGACAGACCGCGTTCCACCTCGTCGAGCACGGTCGGCCGCGTGGGACGGAGAAACTCCGTCTGCCAGAGCACGTCGAGCTCGCTGTGCAGGTCGCTTTCGTACCGTGATCGCTCGCGGGGCAGGAGGTCGCTGCGGTCGAGTTCCTGCAGACTGTGCCGCATCCGTCGCAGCTTCGCCCGGATCGAGCGCCGCTTGGCCTCGCTGGGGTGGGCCGTGAAGACGAGTTCGATCGAGAGCCGGTCGAGCGCCTGCTGCACGTCGGCCGCCGAGAGGCCGAGCGATTTCAGTTCGGCGATGCCCGCGGCCAGCGATTCGCCGATCGGCTGCGGCGACCGCTCCCGCTCGCGTTCACGGAGCACGCGGACCCGTTGCCGATCCTCGGCGATGTTGACCAGATCGAAATAGATGCTGAAGGCCCGGGCGACGCACTCCGCCTGAGCGGTGTCGAGCGATTCTATTCTTGCGGCGAGCGCCCGCTCGGCGTCGTGCCGGCCGGCGCGGCGGTCGCGGGCAAGACCGCGAACCTCCTCCACCAGGGCGAACGAGTCCTGGCCGGCCAACTCCACGATCACGGCTCCGAGCATGTCGCCGAGCAGGCGGACGTCGCGACGCAGCAGGTCATCGTTGGTCACGGAAGAGCCCTTGTTGTGGATGCGTGGGAGGGGAGGGAAGGAGGCGGGGACGGGCGACAGTAATGTACAAATCGAATGCCGTCGCTTGAAAGGATGCTCGTTGTGAACGGGGATTGCCGAAGGGGTTAGGCAGAGCAAATGATGCGCCAGGGCCGCCTTCAAAATCTTGGGTGCGACCAGAACATGGTTTCGTGCGGTTATCATGGCAGTCATGATCACGACAACGAACGATGGGCAGGGGCCACACGGCCCAGTGTGGCGGCAGGCGTGCGCAGTTCGTGCGCTGGCGATCCTGGTGGGGCTGGTGGGGCTGACGCTGGCAGCGGTGCCCGTGGTCGGCCAGCCGCCCGAGGCGCCGGCGGCTCCCGCCTCAGCCGCTGATCCGATCCGGGCGATGGAGGCCCAGGCCGAGGCGACCGGAAAAGCCACGTGGGGGCACTGGGGCGACCAGCCCGATCGATTTATTTCATGGTCGAACCATTCCAACCGGCTGATTCCCGTCTACACGTTCGGCACGCTCCTCGACGGTGTGGCGGGGCAGCACAGTCCCTACCGCGATGCTGACCGGCTCACGAGCCTCTACGGCCGCCTGCCCGACGACACGCTCAACCCCGAGGCGGACTACTTCGATCAGACCGACATCCACCGGCTCCAGATGATGGCTGCCGAGGCCGGCAAGAAATACATCGTGCTGGTGGTCTTCGATGGCATGGACTGGACGACCACCCGGACGGCGGCCATCGCCGGCCAAGGCAAGGTGGCCTATGACTCGGGCCGCGGCACTGGCCTCGGGTTTCAGGACTACCGCGGCGCGCCGACCGATTTTGGTTTTTGTGTCACGAGCCCGGCCAACGACGGCACGAAGGTCGATGTCGATGCCCAGGCCGTGAAA
>CAYSPN010000805.1:0-2109 GCA_964432895.1 uncultured Candidatus Kuenenia sp. | reverse complement strand
GAACTATCGGTACGGCGCTTCGTACGGCTCGCCCGAGTTCTCGCCGAGCCACTACGGCACCGTGGGCCATGACCCGGTCGCCATTCGTTCGGCCACGGTGCTCTCCGACGGCCAGAGTCTTTTCCTGGAGATGCCCGACCTGCAGCCGGTCAACCAACTCCACATCAACGTCGCCGTCGGCGGCGGCGAGACCCGCGACATCTTCGCCACGGTCCACGCGCTCGCGGAGCCGTTCCGCGACATCCCCGGCTACCGCGAGGTCGCGAAGACCATCGCTGCCCATCCGATCCTGCGGGACGTGGCGATGATGAAGGCGGCGGTGAAAAACCCGTGGCTCACTAAGATCGAGAACGCGAGGGCCATCACCATCGAGACGGCCGAGAACCTCGCCTACAAAACGCGGGAGTTAAGGACGAAGCCCGGCGAGCCGATCGCGCTGACCTTCGTCAATCCAGACGTCGTCCCGCACAACTGGGTGCTGGCAAAGCCAGACACGCTCTCGGCGGTCGGCACGCTGGCCGACCAGCTCATCGCCGACCCCGAGGCCGTGGCCCGGCACTACGTGCCGAAGACCGACGACGTGATCGCCTACGCCGATATCACCGAACCAGGCAAGCGGCAGACGATCCACTTCACCGCCCCGCAGACGCCAGGCCGTTATCCCTACCTCTGCACGTTCCCCGGCCACTGGAAGCTGATGAACGGCGTCTTGATCGTCGAACAGTGAGCCTCTGGCCATTCTTATCCGTCCACCACTCAACCCGTCCCCCCTCTACGTTCACCCCCTAGGAGATACCCCATGTCGTTTCGCATGTCTGCCGCCGCGATTGCACTCTGCGTCGTTGGAATGGTGGGGTCTGCGCGGACGCCGGCCCGCGCGGCCGAGCCTGTCGATGTCGCCGCCCACGCGAAGGAGCTCTTCCGCCGCGACAATCTTGTCGCCTGGTGCATCGTCCCCTTCGACGCGAAGAAGCGGGGCCCCGAAGAGCGGGCCGCGATGATGGAGAAGCTTGGCCTGAAGCATTTTGCGTATGACTGGCGGCCCGAGCATGTGCCCACGTTCGATCAGGAATGGGACGCGCTGGCGAAGCACGGGGTCGCGCTCGACGCCTTCTGGACCACTCCGCCGGAATTGCCGAAGCTGCTGGAGAGCTTTGCGAAGCGGGGCCTGAAGCCATCGTTCTGGGTGATGGCCAACGCGCCGGGCGAACTCGACCAGCAGGCGAAGGTGAAGCATGCGGCCGACCGGCTTCGGCCCCTGGCCGAGACCCTGGCGAAGGCCGACTGCCGCGTGTCGATCTACAACCACGGCGGCTGGGGCGGTGAGCCCGAGAACATGGTCGCCGTCTGCGAGGAACTGAAGATGCCGAACGTGGGTATCGTCTACAACCAGCACCACGGCCACGACCATCTGCCGAGGTTCAAGGAGTCGCTTGCAAAGATGCTGCCGCACCTCCACTTTCTCAACCTCAACGGCATGACCGCCGAGGGGGACAAGAAGGGGAAGAAGATCCTCGTGATTGGCCAGGGCGATCTCGACGTGGAACTCGCAAAAGCGATCTGCGAGAGCGGCTACAAGGGCCCGATCGGCATTCTGAACCACACCGGTCACGACGCCGAGGCCCGCCTGCTCGACAATCTCGAGGGACTCGACTGGGTGGTCGGCGAACTCACGCGCACGCCGATCCCGAAGCCCACGCCTCGCACGAACTGACGCCACGCACCGCGGTTCGGTATGCTTTCGCTCCGTCGGAAGTCGACGACGACGGTCCGCCCAACGTGAAGACCAGCGCTGCGGAGGCGTTGCTCACGGCAGGATGGATTCTCCCTTACGAGACGAAAGGACTTTCTGCGATGGTGCGTTCCTTCTGGTTGCTGGCGGGCTTCCTGACCGCCGCGGTGTGGTGTCACGAAACCTTGGCTCAGGTGGCGGCGGCGGAACCTGCGCCCCCCGCTGCAGCGGCCGCACCCGCTGCAGCGTCGGCCGCCGATCTCGCCGGCACCTACGACACCGGCTCCATCGCCTGGATGCTCGTCAGCACGGCGCTCGTGTTCTTCATGATGCCCGGCCTCGCGCTTTTTTATGGCGGCATGGTGCGGGCGAAGAAC
>CAYSPN010000804.1:0-1952 GCA_964432895.1 uncultured Candidatus Kuenenia sp. | reverse complement strand
GCGTTGGTGAGCACCGCCTCCGACGTGCTGCCCAGCAGCCAGCGCGTGAGCGTGTCGGAGGGCGTGCGGCCGATGGCGATCAGATCGACCCCATCCTGCTTCGCCCGCGCGAGGATCTGCTCACCCGGATTTCCCTCGACGATGATCGGGGCCTGCGAGCGGAAGGCGGCCGGAAGCGTCGACTGAAACGCCGAGAGGCTGCTGCCGATCGCCGCCACATCCTTGTCATGTTCCTGCTGCCAGGCGTTGGCGATCGCCGCGGTATCGGGATCCCGCACGGTCTTCTCCAGCCACGAGGGGAGCGGGCCGGCCAGCATCGACTCAGCGACCCCGATCACAGAACCAACCGTGGTGTCGGGCCAGCGCAGCCGGCCAAGGATTTCAGCGACGGTTGCAGCGCTGGCCGGATGATGGCAGGCGAGCGTCTTCGGCCCACGATCGGCCGGCGGGACTCCTCGGACGACGAGCACCGGAAGGCTGGCGCCATGCACCACCGCCCGCGATACGCTGCCGAGCAGGAACTGTTCGACCGAGCCATGGCCGCGGGCACCCACGACGAGCAGATCCGCATGCCAGCCGGCAGCCGCCTCCAGTAAGCCCACTGCCGCTGACTTCGAGCTGGCGATCATCTCCGGCCGCTTTGCGAATCCACCTGGCAGAAGCGAACAGGCCTCTTCAAAGAGTGCGGCCGCAGCGCCGTCGATGATCCGGCGGGAACGCCCGACAAGTCGTTTCTCCAACTCCATCGGGGAAAAATAGACCGCCACTTCGTCGCGTGATGGATCGACGAGCCGGCCCACCATCCGCACCGCGTCGAGCGACGACGGCGAACCATCCACGCCAATGAGGATCTTCATGTGTGTCTCCACGGTTTTGCGCTGCCAAGTCTACGCGTTGCGGTGTGAAAAAGCGAAGTCAGCAATCCCTCACGTGACTCACCCGATCCAGACCTTCGCCGGTTCGCCGGGAACCTCCCGTGCCAGTCGCGGAACGGCGTAGCCGGGAAGCGTCGCTCGCAGCTGCTCGTACAGCGCCAGGGCAGACGGCTCATCGACTTCGAACGCAGCCGTGCCCTGCACGCGGTCGAGCAGGTGGAGGTAGTAGGGCACGACCCGCAGGTCGATCAGCCGCTCGGAAAGCTGCGAGAGCACCTCGGCTGAGTCGTTCACTCCTGCCAGCAACACCGCCTGGTTGAGCAGGATCGGCCTGGCGTCGGATAGACGGGCGATGGCGGCGGCCACCGTGGAGTCGAGTTCGGCCGGATGGTTGGCATGCACCACCACGACGCACGTCAACCTCGTGCGGGCGAGCGTCGCCGTCAGTGCGGCGGTCACCCGCGATGGCAGTACGATCGGCAGCCGGGAATGGATCCGCAGCCGTCGCACGTGCGGCATCGACTCCAGTTGCGTCACAATTCTCGCGAGCCGTTCGTCATCGAGGAGAAGCGGGTCGCCGCCGGAGAGGATCACCTCGTGGATCGTCGTGTCTACCGAGATGGCTGTGAGGGCCGCGTCGATGCCGGCCTGTGTCGCCCCGCTCTCGGCATAGGGAAACTCGCGTCGAAAGCAGTAGCGGCAGTTGATCGCGCAGCCGCCGGTCGCCAACAGCAGCGCGCGGCCGTCGTACTTCTGCACCAACCCCGGCGATGCCAGCGCATGCTTTTCCTGCAACGGGTCGGACGAAAAGCCGACCGCGTGCACACGTTCGGCTGGTCGTGGCAGCACCTGCAGCAGGAGCGGATCGTGCGGGTCGCCAGGCCGCATCCGGGCGACGAAGCCTCGCGGCACGAGCAGCGGAAACTCACCTGCGGCGCGGCGTGCATCGGCAGCAATGGCGGGATCGAGCGACAGCAGTCTGCAGAGTTCGTCAGGATCGCGGACCGCGTCGGCCAGCTCACGCTGCCAGCTCCGGTCGGCCTGGGTGGGAAGACGGGCCTGGCCGGGAAGCCCGGG
>CAYSPN010000803.1:0-1604 GCA_964432895.1 uncultured Candidatus Kuenenia sp. | reverse complement strand
TCGCGGGTCGAAGGCGCTGCCGCATTTCTCGAGTCGAAAGGGGGCGGCCGCATCGACCTGTTCTGGTCAGGGGGGCGCGTGGTGACGCCGGGCCGCTTCCTGGTCGCCGAGGGTGCCCCACGGAGCCATGGCAGCGGCGCCGCCATCCGGATGACCCTTGCAGACGGACTGTTCGCCTGCGGCGACGGGTTTGCGTGCCTGCTCGATTCGCCCTCCCTGCCGCTTGCCCCACGGCTGCAGGCGTTGGCCAAGGAATGCCGGTTTCTGGTGCCCGACGGCCGGGCGGTGCTGGAGCAGTCGGGCATCGGTGATCCAGAGGCCTATCGGCCCGCGATCGAGTGGATCGACGCCGCCAGCCGCTACGAGGGCAGCGGGGTGCTGAGGCGGATCGACGGGTCGGCGGAACGGTTTGAAATCGACTTCGCCTCCCAGCCGCAGCCCATGAACCACACGCCGCGGATCGACGGCTGGCCGGGCGAGGACTAGGCAACGAATCATTCCTTGACGGCAACGGGCCTGGTAGGTCTAGTTAAGGGGTCGCTTTTTCGGGACGCCCTTGGTGGGAGCATCCCCGCGGCAAAAGTCACCTTGGAGAGCAGCGATGTCTTGCAGCAGGAGCAGCAGGTATGCATTGGTCGCCGGAGCGGCCGTCGCGTTGGCGTGTGGCGGCTCGGCCCGCGAAGCCTTTGCGATCAAGCAGTTCTTTGACGAGTTCAAGGCTGTCTACGTGAAGCCAGACAGCGCCGACCCGGCCGAGAAGGCGCTCGCCGCCGAGGTCGAGACGGCCAAGTGCAACGTCTGCCACATGGGCAGCAGCAAGAAGGATCGGAATGCCTACGGCCACGCTCTCGCCGAGAAGCTCGACAAGAAGGAAGACGCCAAGAACGTCGAGAAGATCAAGAAGGCGCTGGAAGAGGTCGCGGCCCTGCCGAGCGACCCGGCCAACGCCGGCTCCCCGACCTTCGGCGCGCTGCTCAAGGAAGGCAAGTTGCCTAGCGGCAAGTAGTCGCGCGCTCACGATGAGCGACGTGGATGAACAAGACTATCCAACGGCCTCGAGGATCATCTCCTCGAGGCCGTTGTTCTTGAACCCCTGGCAGCCCGCGATCTCGGCAGCGATGGCTGCGGGCGCAAAAAGCCTTACACGCTTGACGAGGTCGTCGAACTGCTCGTGGGCGAGGCTGCGGACCACCGGGGAGAGTTCCTCGAACCGGCGCCATGAAAAGCTGGGAAAGCTGGAAGAACCGCCGTCGCGGGGCTCACGAACCGTGAGCCGAAACTCCACCTCGCGTTCGGCCGGCGGCGCATCGATGAGCAGGTCATCCACAGCGACCGCGATGCCGGCACGACGGGAGACAGCGGCCGCGAGTCGGCCGGCGATCGCCACCTTGTCGTCGTAGGTGCGGCCCGCCAGACCGCGATGGATCGCCGGATTCCGTAGGGCGTCGAAAGAAGCCACCCGCTTGAAGAGCCGGCGATGGCTGCCAAAGAGCCCATCCACGAGCGGGCTGGCCGAGGTGCCGGCCGCGTGCGTGCCGAGGGCGTCTATAAACCCGCGGTCGTCGAGCCTGACGAGGCTGGCCGGATCGAGGGCGTCGCGCAGG
>CAYSPN010000802.1:0-2614 GCA_964432895.1 uncultured Candidatus Kuenenia sp. | reverse complement strand
AAGGAGTCTGTCGACTCGCGACGTCCAGCCCGCGTCCACGAGCTTTTCGAACTGCTCGCGAATGGGCGCTCGTGATGTGTGCCTCTGCTTGGAGAGCATCGCGACCAGCCGGGATCGCGCCCGGGCCGCATGGTCGTGCGTCAGACGCTCGGTGAGTACATCAAGATCGCGTGCCTCGCCGGCGGCGCGTCGCAGTCGCCGGAGTCTTTTCTCGAACCAGTCACGACGTTTTGCGGGGATCACTGTGTGGAAGGCATCGAAGGCGGCCAGCGTGCGTCGCGTCGCGACCCGCAACTGATGGACATGCTCCGCGTTGTCGGGCATTGCACAGGATGCCCGGAGTTCCATCCAGACGGCATCGAAGCGTTTGCGGAGCGTGTGGATGGCCACCTGCCCCACGGGCAGGCGGTGGTCATCACTCACGAGCCATTTCTCGGAGGCCGCCATCAGGACCAATCCGCACTATGCAACACACACCACACGGCACCGTTGCCGGGCGGACGCCGTGTCGAAGGAGCCGCCAGAGACACTCTACCGGTTTCGGGTGCCTCGGTTCCAGCGGGGCGGGCAAAGCGTCTGCGAGAGGCCGTGCCAGATCACGACGCCTTCTTGAAGCCGACCTGGCCTGGGCCCGGTTGGGCGGGCAACGCCGGCTGCTGCGATGACTTGGTGACGATGATCCGCGACGTGAAGACTGTCCCGGCTCCCATGGCGCCTTCACCACTCCAGCGGCGGCCGGTGACTTCCACCTCGTCGCCCGGAGCTATGAGATCGACCTGCGCGGCGTCGACGATCATGACCTCTGCGTCGTCAGCGAGCGGCAGGGTAAGGCGGCGGATGCGGCCAGCATCGACCTTCAACTGCAGCGTGTTGTCTCGAGCATGCACCACCGTTCCCACAACCGTGTTGAGTGCGTGCGCGCGAACAGGATCCGGCGTAAAGCCTCGAGGAGGGGTGACGATCTCGATGGACCGGATCGCCTCTGACGCCCGGCCCTTGTCGTCCACGTGGGCCCGCAGACGGACCGTTGTGCCCGGCGTGATCGCAGCCGCCGATGTGCGGCCCCCCACCTGCATATGGGTAACGCCTGCAGGATGAAGTTGTGCGATCAGCACGGCGACTGACGGATCGACGGAGGCGCCTTCGGTGAAGGCCACCATGCCGCCTGCCAGCGAGCCGGCCGTCGCCCGCACGCGGCCGGTGAACGACTCCTCTGGAAGGTTGTCGATGACCATTTTGTTCCGCTCGACAGGTACCGTGATTGCCTTGTTCGTGCCGCGGCACGCCCCCAGTCCCCAGAGTCGCTCGTAGCTCTTCTGGATGGCGGCAGATTTGTAGAACGTACCCCAGTGGAGCGTGCCGTCTGCCGCCACGGGAGGAAGCGGATCCTGCCCGTCGGCGTAGGGATTGTAGGGCTGGGCCAGCGCCGGCATGGAACAGACGCCGAGCAACAAGCAGGCCGTCAGCCTCGCCACCGAAGGCAGGCAGGCAGTGCGAACACGGTTTGGTCGTGGCATTGGGAGGCTGCCGTAGAAGCAGGGAGGGCGGTGGGAACACAGCCGCGGCGTCATCAGTGACAACCGGCGTGAACCTCCTACCGACGTTACTTCGGCGCTGAAGCCCGATCAAAACAGCGGGCCGTCCAAAAGACTGGACATGCTGTTTTTACCGGTCAAAACGCTTGCGAGCGACCGTGGCCTGACGGCCCACGGCGGGCTACAGGTCGTCCGAATTCCCGTCGCTACCGCTGGCGACCTGGCCGCCAGATTCACCGACGGCGACGGAGTCTCCACCGACGGGGGCGGCTTCTAGCAACGGAAACTGCCGCGTCAGCACGTTGTCACGATCGATCCGCAGGGCGTCGAGCGCCTCTGGGCGCACGCGTACTTCGGCCGACTGGAAGGTGTTGAACCCGGTGCCGGCGGGAATCAGATGCCCCAGGATCACGTTCTCCTTGAGGCCGACAAGATTGTCCACCTTGCCGGCGAGCGCCGCCTCGGTAAGCACCTTCGTCGTCTCCTGGAAGCTGGCAGCCGAGATAAAGCTCGAGCTCTGCACGCTTGCCTTGGTGATGCCGAGCAACTGCGTGCTCGCCGACGCCGGCTTCGGCTTCGCGCCCTTGGCAGGCGTTCCTCCCAGCGCCTCGATCTGTGCATTCGCCTGGCCCAGCACGTCTTTCGGAACAACGCTGCCCACTGCGAACTCGCTGTCGCCCTTGTCCGTGATCCGCAGACCCGCTGCGATCTTGTCGTTGGCCTGCTTGAATTCGAACTTGTCAAGCACACTCCCGGGAAGCAGGTCGGTGTCGCCGACCGTCTCGATCTTCACCTTCCGCAGCATCTGCGACACGATGATCTCGATGTGCTTGTCGTCGATGTCAACCCGCTGGCTGCGGTAGACATTTTGAATCTCACGCACCAGATACCGCTGCACCTCTTCTTCGCCGGAGATGCGAAGGATGTCGTGCGGCACGAGCGGGCCATCCACCAACGCTTCACCCGCCTTGACGATGTCACCCGCGTGCACGCGGAGATGCTTGCCGTGCGTGACGAGATGTTCGCGCTCGACGCCGCTCTCGTTCTTCACAACGATGGTCCGCTTGCCACGACGCTTT
>CAYSPN010000801.1:0-3499 GCA_964432895.1 uncultured Candidatus Kuenenia sp. | reverse complement strand
CGCGGCGGAACTCCAGCAGTCTGCGGACCTGTTGGAACGGCTGTTTCCCACCAAGGTCGGCCACTGGGAGGCTGTGGAAGAGCTGGCATCCAGTCCCGAGGAGTTGGAGCGAGCGGGGGCCGTCGGTCACATTTCGCGTGCGTACCTGAATACGAAATCAAAGGCGAGGCTCTCGACGTTCGTGGTCTGTGCCACGCCCCATAATGCCTCTGGTCACACCCCCGACCGCTGCTATCCAGGGGCCGGCTTCGAGATCGCCGAGACGGAGCACCGGCTGACCGTTCCCCTTGCCGACGATCGGACCGCCGAGGTGTTCACCGGCACGTTTCGCAAGTCGGGGCAGACGCTCCGGGTATTTTGGACGTATGGAGTGGATGGACGCTGGCTGGCTCCGCAGATTGCCCGCATCGAATTGGCCGCTGCCAAGGCGGTCTACAAGCTCTACGTGATCATCGACGAGACGCCGCTGCCACCGGGTGTTGGGTCGAAGGTGTGTACCGATTTCATGGGTCAGCTGCTGGTGGATTTTGATGCCGCCCTTCAGGAGCAGAAGCAGCCCGGCCAACGTGCCTTGTAAATGATCCGTGTGGGTGTATCGTCGATTGCGGTTCCACAACGGCCATCTCGTGAGTGAAAAGGCTGGCTCCCTCATGTCCTCGAGTCCCAGACGCGCGCTGGTCACCGGCATCACCGGCCAGGACGGCTCCTATCTGGCCGAGTTCCTTCTCGACAAAGGCTACGAGGTGCATGGTCTCGTGCGCCGATCGAGCACGTTTGGCACGCAGCGGATCGAGCATCTCTACCGTGACATCCACGACGTGCACCGTCCACTCGTGCTGCATCACGGCGACATGGCCGACGGCAACGGTCTGGCCCGCCTGATCCGGGAGATCCGGCCGGCGGAGGTCTATAACCTCGCAGCACAGAGCCACGTGCGTGTGAGCTTCGACCAGCCGACCTACACCGCGGATGTCACTGCCGTGGGCACGCTTCGGCTGCTGGAGGCGATTCGCGACGTCCAGGACGCGGTCGGCTGCCAGATCCGGTTCTACCAGGCCTCGAGTTCGGAGATGTATGGCAAGGTCGTGGAAACGCCGCAGCGGGAAACGACCCCGTTCTACCCGCGTTCGCCCTACGGTGTGGCGAAGCTCTACGCCCACTGGATCACCGTCAACTACCGGGAGAGCTACGGGCTGCATGCCTCCTGCGGCATCCTTTTCAATCATGAGAGCCCGCGGCGAGGCGAGACATTCGTGACTCGTAAGATCACCAGGGCAGCCACCCGCATCAAACTGGGGATGCAGCACAAGCTCTATCTTGGCAACCTCGATGCGCGGCGCGACTGGGGCTTTGCCGGCGACTATGTCGAGGCGATGTGGCTCATGCTGCAGCAGGACGAGGCCGACGACTATGTCGTGGCCACGGACGAGACGCACTCGGTTCGCGAATTCTGCGAGAAGGCATTCGGCCGTGTTGGCTTGGACTACCGTGACTTTGTGGAGATCGATCCGCGGTATTTCCGTCCGGCTGAAGTTGATCTCCTACTCGGCTCCTCGGTGAAAGCGAGGGAGAAGCTCGGCTGGAGGCCACGCTGCTCGTTCGATGACCTGGTGGTCCGCATGGTGGACGCCGATCTCGAACTGGCGCGCAAGGAGCAGGTTCTCGTTGCCGCTGGTCATGAAGGCACCGTCCCCAACCGGTGACGCCGTGGAGTGTCGTGAGGAACCATCCGCCGTGACTGATCTTTCGAAAAAACGGATCGTCGTGACCGGAGGCGCAGGCTTTCTGGGGCAGGCTGTGCTTCGTGTGCTCCGCCAACGCGGTGTGGCCGACAACCAGATCGTCGTGCCACGGCGCAGAGAGTGCGATCTCACGGTGGAATCGCACGTGGAGCGGCTGTACGAAACCGCGAAGCCAGACGTCGTCCTGCATCTCGCGGCCGAGGTGGGTGGTATCGGCGCCAACATGGAGCACCCTGGGCGGTTCTTCTATGCCAACATGGCGATGGGACTGCATCTGGTCGAGTATGCCCGGCGGCGTGGCATTGAGAAGTTCGTTCATACGGGCACCGTCTGTGCCTACCCCAAGCACTGCCCGGTTCCGTTTCGCGAAGAGAATCTCTGGAACGGATATCCGGAGGAGACGAATGCCCCCTACGGCGTTGCCAAGAAGGCGGTCTTCGTGATGCTCGACGGGTATCGTCGCGAGTATGGATTGAAGAGCGCCGTGGTCGTGCCGGTGAATCTGTACGGCCCCGGCGACAACTTCGACACCCGATCGAGCCATGTGATTCCATCGCTTGTGCGCAAGTGCGAGGAAGCACGGCTGGCTGGGGATCTCCGGATTGTCTGCTGGGGAACAGGCGCCGCGACTCGGGAATTTCTCTACGTCGACGATGCCGCCGAGGGTATCGTGCGTGCGGCCGAGGTGATGGACGAACCGGTGCCGATCAATCTCGGTGGCGGCGAGGAGATCCCGATTCGCGACCTCGTTGGCAGGATTGCGAAAGCGTGCGATTTTCGGGGGAGGATCGAGTGGGATACCACGAAGCCGGATGGGCAGCCACGCCGCGGCCTCGACATCTCACGGGCCCGTAGCCTGCTGGGGTGGGAGCCGAAGCAGGACTTCGACGCCGGGCTGGCCGCCACGGTCGCCTGGTGGCGTGAACATGCGTGACGGTAGGGGGCCCTTGCTTGCGCTGCGGGCTTGGATGCAGGCAGGTTCTCATGCAAGCCCGCATCGCGAGCGAGGGAATCCGTGTGGGGGATTCCAAAAAGCCGCTCGATGAAGCACCTACTCCAAGGCGCCGTGGCCAAGGATGAATTTCCGTGTGCCGGCCGGTCCGTCGAAGATCACGGTCCCGACGGCGCGGGGGCCCGTGCCGCTGATTCCTGTGATGCTGCCTTCGCCGTACTCGGCGTGCCGCACACGCTGCCCAACCTCGTAGGTTCGCTTGACAGGCGGCATTCCACCCAATCGGCTCGCGAGATCGGACGCCCGCCCGATCGCCGCATCGAGGTCGCGCCGACGGGATGGCACGGCCTTTGGTCGGGGTGTCGTTCGCATATCGAACGCTGCCGGTGTATCCGAGTCCTCGAGTTCCAGAACGAGGCCATCGGGACGGCGCGTCGTGGGCCCCCGTGACGAGGATGCGGTGGCGTCATCGTCCGGTTCGTCGTCGCTGGCGACCTGCGCATACTCGTCGTTCCGCTCACGGCCGGGGCCGGCCCAGGGTGCGCCGAACGTCGGGGCCTCGGCGCCCGTGACCACCGTCTCGGTACCAGTCATTTCGGTGAGAAACAGGCTCGGGGCCGAGATGCGGCGGGTGCCGCGATAGTCGCGCATCCGGGAGGCACTGGCGTGCACCTCCTCCCGGCCCCGCGTGATGCCCACGAACACCAGCCTCCGTTCCTCCTCCATCTGGTCCGGATGATCGAGGCTGCGCTCATGGGGAAGGATGCCATCCTCCATCGCCACGAGGTAGACCACGGGGAATTCC
>CAYSPN010000800.1:0-3214 GCA_964432895.1 uncultured Candidatus Kuenenia sp. | reverse complement strand
CCGGAACAGATTGAAGGAACCGGGGGCCGGCTGCCGATTTCCTAGGCGGGATCGGAACAGCCGTGTTTGGCGGCAGAACCGGCCATGTCAGCGTGACAAGTACAGCTTGACCAAACGGCCCATCCTCCCGTAGCGTGGGCGGTGTTGGTTGGTGGCAATCGGTTGGTTGATGTTGGTAGGGAGTGGCTCCGTAGCCAAGTGGCTAAGGCAGCGGATTGCAAATCCGCCATCGTCGGTTCGACTCCGACCGGAGCCTCTGCTTCTGAAACCCCTGCGATGTGCCGACAACAGCGGCCTTCGCAGGGGTTTTTTGTTTTCTGAATCGCTCGGCTCGAACTCATCGCGTGGCAGTGGATTCTGCGCTGCAGAGACTTCCCCATTATTTGGGCGAAATACCTGCGCCAAACCATCGTTGTGGTATTTGTTGATGGCGGCGGGGACCAAACCGGTTTTGCCGCGTGCTCGCCCGCAACGTAGACTTTGTTTATGGACGCCAATCTTGCCAGTCGCATCACGGTCGAGCCGGGAAAACGCAGTGGGAAGCCTTGTATTCGTGGGCTACGGATCACGGTCTCCGACGTGCTGGAATATCTCGCATCCGGAATGACCGAAGCCGAGATTCTGGCTGACTTCCCAGAACTGGCCATTGAGGACATCCGCGCCTGCTTGGCCTTCGCGGCAGAGCGGGAGCGGCGACTTCTCGGATCGGTCGCGTGAAGGCTCTCCTCGACCAGAACCTGTCGTTTCGACTCGTCGAGGTCTTGCTGCCGCGTTTTCCGGGCAGTCTTCACGTGCGCGACGTCGATCTCACGGGCGATGACGACGAACGAATCTGGGCACTGGCCAAGAACGAGGGCTTCGTCATCGTCACGAAAGACAACGACTTTCTTGCCCGTGCTCTGGTGCGCGGTCATCCGCCCCAAATCGTGCAAATCTGCGTTGGCAACGCGTCGACCCGGCAGATAGCACATGTCTTGCAGGCCCGCATGGATGATATCGAGCGATTCGTCGCGGAGAACAAGGAGTCGGTGTTCTTGCTGCGGGAGTAATCGCTCCGAGCGGACGACGGGGTGCCGTTTCAAGACACGCTGGACTTGGGTTCGGCGTTTTGCGATGAGTAAAAAATGCAGGGGAAATAGTGCCAGCTACCACACTGAGGAAAGCTGGTTCCAGCCCATTCACAGCACGAAGCCGGTCACCACATGAGCCAGATTCAGCGATACGGCGACTCGAAACGCTGGGCAGACGTCGTCGTCCATCGTGGCGTGGCCCACTGGGTCGAAGTTGCCGAAGATATGTCGCTCGATGCCCGTGGCCAGATCGCACAGGTGCTCGCCCAGATCGATGCGACGCTGGAGACGATCAAGAGCGACCGGACGAGGCTCTTGCAGATGCTCGTCTATATCGCGGACTTGAACGACGGACCGATCCTGAACGACCTGTGGGATGCGTGGGTTCCTGCAGCCCATCCTCCCGTTCGGGCCATGGTGCAGGTCGGCCTTGGGAGAGCCTGCAAGGTCGAGATGGTGGTCACGGCGGCGGTTTTAGAAGACTGAATCGCAGCGGCTGGACGATGCAGCGGAGGAGGGGCATGGGCCAGCGGCCTTCGCAGGGGTTTTTCGTTTTGAGCCGCGCTCGACTCGGGGTGGTCGGCAAGCCGCACCTTTGCCTACGCGGTCAGGCAGCCAGAGTGGGCGGCTGTCGCAGCCGACGCCGCCGCATCATCTGCCAGCTGCCGTAGGCTAGCCCAGCAAGGGCCATGGCACACGTCGAGGGCTCAGGCACCACGGTCAGCGTGCCGGTTGACTGCGAGAACACCAGAGCCTGATGGTTGGTGTTGAAGTCCGAATACCAGTCGCCAGCCGTGAGTCCGAATCGGGCAGACAGGAAGTCCTGCTCGCCGGTCGACATGCTGTTGAAGCTCCGGAACGTCAGCCCGTCGAAGTCGGTTCCGACGGCGGCCAGCGTGACCGCACTCAAGTTGCCAGTCGGCGAGCCGGTGAAACCGGTGAACAGGTTGAAGAACGTGCCATTGTTATACGACGTCGTATCGGCCATCGTCAGGGCCAGCGTGCCACCGTAGTTGAGCGTGCTGGAGCCGATGAGCTGGTCATACAGACCCGACGTGCTGCCGGTGATGTTGAGCAGTGTCGTGGCCGAGCTGCTTAGCGAGAGTGAGGCCATGGTCAGAGCACCGACTGTGTCGGCGATTACGCCGCTCAAGGACGAACCACCTGGCGCCAGCGTGCCCGACGACACGATCACCGCACCGCCAAAAGTGCCGGAGCCGCCGAGATAGCCGTACGACGTGGTCGTCGATGACCCGCTGATCGTGCCGTTCATCAGGAGCTTGCCACCAGCTTCGACGGTGGTGTCGCCCGTGTAGGTATTGCCGCCGTTGAACACCCAGACGTTCCACGAAGTCGGTGTCCCGATCGTCACGTTGACCTTCCCGCTCGCACTGTTGTCCTGGATCACACCGTTGATGGTCTGAGTACCCTTTGCGATAGCGGTACCGCCGACCAGGCTCAGCGTCACCGGCGTCGTGACGCCAGCGACCGCTTCATTGAAGTTGGCAGCGTTGAAGGTGATGTTGCTGTTGTTTGGAGTGATGTTGGCGTCGCCATTCAGATTGAACTTGATGTTCGTCTGATACGGCGTAGTACCGGAGACGACGTTGTTCGTGCGGAACGTACCGGTCTGGCCACTCGATCCGATGTCGACGGTGAGGCCAGTGATCCCACCGAAGGCTATAGCTTGGTTGACCTGCACCACGCCCTGCTCGATTGACAGGGCGACGAGGTTGTTCGTTCCCGAAAAAGTCAGATCGCCAGCACCCTGCTTCACGATCGAGCCACCGCCAGAGAGCGTGCCCGACAGTAAGAGGTTGTGGCGCGAGCCCATGTTGAACGTGGCTGTGCCGCCAAACTCAAGATTACTCGAGATCGAGTCCGACAGCGTGCCCGACGTGGCAGCAGTCGTGGTGACGGTGGCGCCGTTGAGGAGCGAGAGGGCGGGGGTGGTCGCCGACTTGGCAAGGGTGAAGTTCGACGTGGAACTACCCACAGTGCTTGCGAACAGGATCGAGTCAACCTTCACCGCGTCAGGGCCGAGGTTGTTGGTTCCCGTCATCCTGATCCGGTTGCCTTCATACACGAGCGAGAACGTGCCAGACGTCGTCGGCGTCGTGGTCCAGTTGTTGGCGGTCGACCAG
>CAYSPN010000799.1:0-1999 GCA_964432895.1 uncultured Candidatus Kuenenia sp. | reverse complement strand
CACGAAAAGCATGGCTGCGCGGCCGGTCATCAACGCGCTCGATCGTTCGATGGCACGGATTGAGTTTGGTCTCGACGGCAAGATCATCGACGCCAATGACAACTTTCTTCAACTGGTGGGCTACACCCGTGCTGAAGTGATCGGCCACAACCACAGCATGTTCGTCGGCGAGGATGTCCGTGCCAGCGACGGTTATCACCGGTTCTGGGAATCGCTCCGCAATGGTGAATTTCAGGCGGGACAGTTTCAACGGGTTGCAAAAGATGGCCGCCCGGTCTGGCTGCAGGCGACGTACAGCCCGGTCTTCGGCCCGCGGGGCAGGCCCATGGGCGTGGTCAAGTTCGCCCTCGATGTAACCGACAAGGTGCTCACCGGAAATGTAGACCGCACGATGGCGCAGCGATACATGCAGATGGTCGAGAACACCTCGGTTCGTCTCATTTTGGCCGACCGCGCCTTCAAGATCATCTACATGAATCCCGCCTCATACACCGCCCTTCGCGGCCTGCAGCACCTGCTGCCCTGCCCGGTGGACGAGATCGTCGGAAAGTCGATCGACATCTTTCACCGCCAGCCGGAGCGGCAGCGCGCAATCGTCTCCGATCCGGGCAATCTCCCGCATCGCGTGCCGATTAAGCTGGGCGACGAGACGCTCGACCTCAGTGTCACGGCGTTGAAGGATTCAGATGGCCATTACATGGGGCCGATGGTGACCTGGGAGGTGATCACCGAGCAGGTCCGCGCCAAGGATCGCGAGGAGCTGGCTCGGACTGAGCTCATAGACTCAAAAATTGATCTTGAGCGCAAAGTCAAGGAACTGAGTGACGTGTTCACGATGGCCTCGCGTGGCGACCTTACCGCTACGATCAGCTTTTCAGGGGACGATGACATGGGCAAGCTGGCCGTCAACGCGGCGAGCATGTTTCGTGACCTGCGGGAACTGGTGAGGCAGATCGCCGAGGCGGCCGAGCAGCAGAACGGTGGTGCCCGCACAATCGCCGAAAGCGCGAGCAGCCTCAGCGAGGGAGCGCAATCACAGGCCGCCAGTGTCGAGGAGATGACGGCTGCGGTCGAGCAACTCGTGATGTCAATTGATTCGATCTCGAAGGGCGCTACCGACAGCAAGCTGCAGGCCGAGGAGACATCCGGCTTGGCGCATGCGGGCGGTGCCGCGGTGTTCGAGGCGATCAAGTCGATGAAACTGATCCAAAAGTCTTCTGAACGGATCAACGACATCATTCAGGTGATCCACGAGATCGCCAGCCAAACCAATTTGCTGGCGCTCAATGCCGCGATCGAGGCCGCCCGTGCCGGCGAGCACGGCCTCGGCTTCGCGGTGGTCGCTGACGAGGTTCGCAAATTGGCGGAGCGGGCCAGCGCGTCTGCCAAGGAGATCACCGTGCTCATCAAGGAATCGACTCAGCGGGTGCAGGAGGGGGCGAGCCTCTCGGAAAAAGCCGGTGATTCTCTGACTTCTATCGTCGCCGCGGTCGGCAAGACTGCAGCCGGCATAGCAGCGATCGCCACCGAGACCGGTTCGCAGTCGGCCAACGCCGCCGAGGTCAAGATGGCGATCCGGTCGGTCTCGCAGACGACCGAATCGAACGCCGCCTCGGCCGAGGAGATGGCTGCCAGTGCCGAGGAACTCGGCGCCCAAGCGCAGGGGCTCCGCGAACTGATCAAGCGATTCACCGTGTAAGACCAGTTGCATGACGCCGTCGACACCGTGTCGTTGGCGTGCCGCACAGCCGGGGCCGTCGGGCAGCATAGGCAACAACGGTCGGATACAGCCGCGAACTGCCGGTGCAAACGCGAGAGCCAGGCGTGAGGAGCACTATGACGGAAGACACGGCACACCCGACGTCACCTTCCGTGAAGGCTGCGCGATGAGCGACGTGGTATTTCCCGACGACCTGTCCGCCGACGAGAGGGAGGACTACCTCCGTCTTTATCTCGATGAGACCGGAGAACAACTCGACAGGCTCGTGCAGACCCTCCT
>CAYSPN010000798.1:0-13826 GCA_964432895.1 uncultured Candidatus Kuenenia sp. | reverse complement strand
GAGGCATCACTGCTGAGGCTGGTCTCGGCAGTCCTCAGTGAAATCAGCGACGACTGGGAAACCGAACGGTCTTACCTGAACATGGAAGCCAGATGACCCGCCTCTGAAAACCGCGATTTACAGAAGAGATGTTGCTTTATCGATCAGGCCGCCTTCAGCCGGCGACGCTCACGCAGCTCCGCGGCTGGCGCGGCTGAATGCAGGGTGACCGGGACGCCGAGCCGGCAGCATCCTGCCCGTGCTCAGTCCGCCTCCTTCACCGACGCACACCTGTAGCCCTGCCGGGACAGTCCCGGACGCGAAACTGATCGTAAACACACAATGTGCCGATGAAAAGGATTAGACGGCTCGCAGGCAGCCGATCTCACATGGAAATACACGGGAGAGCAATCATGGGCAAGGGCAACAACTCGCAGAAGAACGACAAGAAGAGCATGAAGCCGAAGCAGGACAAGACGAAGCCGGTCGCCAAAAAGGAGGCGGGGATTCGGGGCGGAGTGTGCGTTGGATAGTTCGACGGCCTGTTTTCAAAGAACCGCTGGGATCTGAGATACACCTCGGCCGCTCGCGTTGAATCTCAGCCGTCGCGGTCACACAAACTCCCAGTCGGCATCCTTCACGACCTGTTCGACCTTTCGGAGCCCGCCGAACTCGAACCGCCCCCCGGCACTCCTGTGGGCTGCTTTTTCGTCAAGTGCCCTTACGGAAGCCTCGGCCCATGGATGTGTCGTCGCGGACCATGACCGGGGCGCTTCGGCAGACGATGATCAAGGGCCTCGCGTCTTTTCCGGCGTGGGCCTACGAGGTCGTCGACGCGTTGGGACGCTGCTGGTTTCTGCTGTTCGCGACGCTCGCCGTCGGGATCACGATCGCCTTCGTTCCCCAGGGACGAGAGGCCCTCTGGGCAGCGAGCGGACCGACTCATGCCTGGCAGGTGCGGGCCTTCTTCGTCACCAGCACACTGGGGGCGGTACTGGTGACGCTGTTTGCGTCGCAGATTCTCGAGTCGAGACGCGAGGACGAGATCGCCGGCTCCGGCCTGCGCGGCCATGCCTGTTTCACGGTGCCTGGAATGCTCGGCTTACTCTCCGCATTCCTTGTGCCGCTGCTGCTCGCGCACATCGTCGGCAGCAGCCCCTTCCTCCTGCCGCAGCGTCGCAAGGAACTGCAGGAGTTGGGGATGCTTTTTCAGACGATGGTCATGCCCGCCATCGTCGTGGCCCGGTGCCCGACGGTTCTGGCGCACCTCGCCCGCCCCTGGACGCTCGATCGTGGTCAACTGCTCGGCAGCGTCGGATTGCTGATGTTCTTCCTGCTCAGCCTCCTCATCTCGTCCTCCCCTTTCGCGACGGGCGCTCTGGTGCTCTTCGTCGGTCTCGCAATCCTCGACGGCCTCTGGTGGCAGGTCGGGCTTGGCGCAGCCACGCGCCGCTGGCGCAGGTGGGCGGGGCTCGTGCTCTCGATCGGCTGGATCGTCGCGGGCTGCTGGGTCGCCGCCGCCCCGGAGTCGCGTGCCCCGGTGATCGGCTCGGCGGCGGTCATTCTATTCGCCGCGTACTTCTGGCTCGCGCTGGCGTACATTCTCTACTTTTTTCTCGGCCGATGGCTGAGCCAGGGCGTCTCAATCGCCCTTTTCATCACGGTGCTGGGCCTCTTCCTGTCTGGGCCTTTCAACATCCATTCGGTGCGGACGATCGCAGCCGGGCAGCCCGCGCCGATTACCGCTCCGGGGCGGCTGTCCAAGCACATCGACGCCTGGCTTGAATCGCGTCACGGCGAAATCGAATCGGCTGGCTCACCCTACCCCGTATTCATCGTCTCGGCCGAAGGTGGCGGCATCCGTGCGGCGTTCTGGACCGCGGGACTCCTCTGTGCGATCCAGGATGCGGAACCCGCGTTCGCCGATCATGTTCTCGGCGTGAGTGGCGTTTCCGGGGGAAGCCTCGGCGCGGCAACGTTCGCCGCGCTCGTTGGTGAAGCCCAGCGTGACGCGATCGACGCGCCCCACGATGCCGACGACATGGGCCCGTTGCAGAGCCTCGCCGGCCAGGTGCTGGGCCGGGACTATCTATCGCCCGTTCTGGCAACCATGCTGATCCCGGATGCGGCCGCCTGCCTGCTGCACGGCGAATGGGCCGAGGACCGGGCGGCGGTCCTGGAGCGGACGTTCGAACTCGGCTGGCGTCAGGCGGTGGGAACGGATGCCTTCCAGGACCCGATGACTGCCCTGTGGCGTGATGCAGCGATGCACCGCGTGCCAATCCTGTTCATGAATAGCACCGAGGCGGCGTCCGGTCGGCGGATCGTCAACAGCCCCGTCGTCCTCGATCCTGGTCTCTCGTCGGCGATCTCCCTGCCGGTCACGATTCCGCCCCATTCGCTGCGGCTGAGCACGGCGGTCCTGCTGAGCGCGCGGTTTCCGGCGATCAGCCCGATCGCGTGCCTCGGCGAGACCGCCGAAGACGGCCCCTTCCACGTCGTCGATGGCGGCTATATGGACAATTCGGGAACGCTGACGGCGGCGGAGGTTGTCGAGGCGCTGGCCGCATCGGCCGAGCGACTGGGGCTCGCTGACCGTATTCGCACCATTGCAATCGTGATCACCGATGAACCGATCGCGCTGAACAAGCAGGAGTCCGACGCCGACCGGCGGAGCCGGTCAGGTGTGGTCAGCACCGCCGTCGGTGCGGTGCTCTCCCCCTTTGAGACGCTCAACCACGTCCGCAAGGCGCTCTCGAAAAAACACCGCGAATCGCTGACCGCCCTGATCCACGGCCGGGGAGGCGAGGTCCTCGACGGCTTTGCGCTGAAGGCGAGCCGGATCGAATTCCCCCTCGGGTGGATGCTCGCCCCCGCGACCCGCTCGGCGCTGACGCAGCAAATCAAGGATCTGAGGTCCGCCCCCCGTGGCGACTTGCAGCACATCAAGGACCTCATTCGGGCCGGTCGACCCCAACAATGACGCCGCCACCACCGGTGAAGGAGTTCGCCTGGTTTATGGCATTCGCACTCGTTGCACCGTTCAGTTCGTATGCCCCCGTCGCCGTGCTGCCGCTGCATTGGCCGTTGGTCATCCAGTTCGCAGACCCGGCCCATGGCATTGTTCCGTCGCGTCGTTCACCGGCCTGTTGCGAAAGTGTTGTCGATGGGGCTAGAGTGCGACGCCATGAAAAACGTCGCTGCCTTCATCGGCCTGCTGCTTGCGGCATCGGCGGCCCCCGGTGCTGAGATCGTCGTCGTGACGCCTGTCGACTACCAGGTCGTGCAGCGGTCGACTCCGGGCAAAGGGCTCGTGAAGATCGTCGGCGACCTCTCAGAGGAATGCCCGTCCGCGGCCACCATCGAAGCGAGGTTCGTGGCCAGAGACGAAGAGCCCGTCTGGCGGTCTGTTGGCGGGTCGGTGAAGGATCGCCGGCTTACGGCCACGGCAGCGCTGCCCGCGGGCGGCTGGTGGAGGCTCGATGTCCGGGTGATGCATGCCGGACGGGAATGCAGCCGGGGGAGCGTCGCGCACGTCGGTGTCGGCGAGGTGTTCGTCGTCGCCGGCCAATCCAACTCGGCCAATCACGGCGAGGAACGGCAGGTGACCGAGAGCGGACGCGTCGCCTCCTTCGACGGCAAGGCGTGGCGGCTCGCCAATGATCCGCAGGCCGGTGCCAGCGGCACGATGGGAAGCTTCATGCCGCCGCTCGGCGACGCGATCGCACGACGGCTCGACGTGCCTGTAGGATTCATCGCGTGCGGTATCGGCGCGACGAGCGTGAGGGAGTGGCTCCCAAAGGGTGCGACGTTTCCCAATCCGCCAACCCTCGAAGGCCGGGTGGTACGGCTGCCAGACGGCGCGTGGGCGAGCGATGGCACCGCCTATGAGCAGCTCGTCACGCGGATGAAGTCCATGGGGCCGCACGGCTTCCGCGCGGTGCTCTGGCACCAGGGAGAGAGCGACGCCAACCAGAAGGACGCCTCCCGCACCCCTCCGGGCGAGCACTATCGCGAGTACCTGGCGAAGATCATCCAGGACTCCCGACGTGACATCGGCTGGAAGGCGCCCTGGTTTGTCGCGCAGGCCAGCTACCACGTGCCGGGAGACGAGAAGAGTGACGACATCCGATCCGCCCAGGCGTCGCTGTGGAAGGATGGCATCGCCCTCGAAGGCCCCGACAGCGATGCCCTCACCGGGGAAATGCGTGAGCGTGGTGGCCAGGGCGTTCACTTCAGCGCGAAGGGACTCCGCGAGCATGCATCACGCTGGGCCGACAAGGTCCTGCCCTGGCTCGAGCAGCGATGGACCGCGCCGCGAACCGTCGATGGCGGCACAGAGTGGTCCGACTACGTGCAGCTTCCCGAGTGTCATAGCATCGGCTGGGTGCGGGCGAACGTGCAGTCGCAGGACATGACGCGTTGGGACGGCGTGCTCGACGAAGCGATCTGGGGCACACCCTCGCCTCAGCAGGCGGTGGGCCGCAACTGGGACTGGAAGATCAGCGACGACGCCTGGCGCGAGGCCGTGAAACAACGCGGCGAAGGGCCGATGGACGAGGTGGCGTTCGACCTCTGGGTGCCCGATGGCGTAACCGTCGTGAAGGGGATCGTCGCCATCTCCGGCCATGGCAGTGGCGAGAACCTCTTTCGGCATCAGGGCATGAGGGCGCTCGCGAGGGAACTGCATCTGGCCCTGTTCAAGTTCGTCGGCAATCCAATGCAGCGTGGCTTCTGGCCCACCAGTCTGCTTTTTCAGCGACTGCGAACCTGTGGCAGCCGGTCCGGTCATCCGGAACTCGAACACGCGCCCCTCTTTCTCTACGGCCACTCCAACGGCACGGGCTTCTCCGCCATCTTTGCGGCCAACGAGCCTGCGCGGGTGTGGGGATGGATATCGATGCGGCCGGGAATCACGTTTCAGGTCTACCAGCCCCGCGCGGCACAGGTGCCAGGCCTCGTCATTTTTGGCGAGAACGACCCGTTTCTCCTCCGGCCCTCGCCGGCGGAAAACCTTGCCGTCGTGCCGAAGATCCGCAGGCGGCATGACGCCGTCTGGAACATGGCCGTCGAGCCCAAGACCGGGCATGGCCCCGGCGAGAAGACATGGCCGCTCGTGTTCTCGTTCCTTCGCCACTCGTTCGACGCCCGCGTGCCCGCGAATGCAGACTGCCGTCAAGGTCCGGTCAAGCTCAACGGGCTTGCTGTCGATCGCGGCCTGCTTGGCGGCAACTGGGACAGCGCTGCTGGCGGCTATCAATCGCTCTCCGTGTTTCCGTTCGCCGACTTCCCGGGCGAGAAGGCTGCGGCCTCATGGCTCCTCAATGCCGCGTATGCCGACGACTGGCAGGCCTTTCAGCGCGACGGCGAAATTGCCAGCCCGCGGTGACGGCCACGAGGGTGGACGATGCCGCGGTCGCGGTGGGCCGAGAAGGCAGCATCTACGCAGCACCTTACGCTGGAGATGAAACACGGGGACTTGCGGCCTGACTCCGCCGCCGACGCAGCATGCCGCCTGCGGCCAGACCGGTGCGAGCCATGGCGATCGTGGAGGCCTGGGGACGGCCACGGGCACGAGCCTCGTGCTCTCGAAGCCGCCGTAGCCCAAAAAGGTCGTGCCTTCGTCGCTGTAAAATGAGGTCTGCGAGAGGCTGCCCGTCGCCGTGCCCGAAGCGATCGTGATGAAGTCGTCATCCGAGTAGTTCCAGATCGCCAGTCCATCGTCGAGAGCAAGCGAGCCGAAGTTCAGCGTCGAGGCCCATCCCGGAAGGAATGCCAGCACCGCACTGCCGGTCACGCTGAGTGATGCGAGCGACTCGTTGATTCCAACAGAGGTTTCAAGAGCGCCGCTGTTGAGAACCAGCGCCGCCGCGTTGTTGATGCCATCGACCTGGCCCAGCATCAGGATGCCGCCCGTGTTGACCTCGATGCTGTCGACCCCCGCGAGTGCGGCGTTCGACCCGGACGTCTCCAGGATTCCGGAGTTGATCGTCACCGGCCCCGTGAACGTGTTGGCACCGACGAGTGGCTGCAGAATCGTCCAGCCCTCGCCGGCCTGCACCAGGCCGAGGCTGCCGGTGAGCGTCGTCGAAAACGTATAGAACGCATTTTCTCCAGAACCCGGGGCCCACGACTGCGTGAACTCGACCGTCGCCGTGCCCGATCCGCCGGTGATGGCGCGGGCATTGACCACCGCTCCATAGCTGCCCGCGCCCGTTCCTATGACGAGCGTGCCCGTCGAGCCGGCGTCCTGTGCGATCACGATGGGCTGGTCGGTCGAGGCTGTCGGAGTCGAGGCATTCCAGCCTCCGAGTGTCAGCGTAGCATTGCTGTCGAAGACGAGCGTGGCGACATCGCCGGCGGACTGGCCGACCGTCACGACCGTCGTGCCCTGCTCGCTCGCGTTGGCCGCGAGGGCGAGCGTGCCGGAGTGGATCGTCGTGGCGCCGGAGTAGAAGCTCGAGCCCGTCAGGATGAGCGTGCCGTAGCCGGTCTTGATGATGCCGCCCTGGGCGTTGGGATCGTTCGCGTTGTCGGCCACGTTAGGGTCGGCCAGGTTGCCTGCGCCACCGAGGCTCGCCACGGAGAGTGAGCCTGTGCCCTGCACATCGAAGAGGGTCGTAGCGCCCATGAACAGGTCGGCGCCATAGGCGGAGCCGTCGTTGCCGACGAGTCCTGCCTCGTGGCCTGCGAGTCCTGCGGTCACGGTGTTGCCGTCGAGAGAACTCACGCCCGCGCTTGTCTTGACGACGGAAATACTGGCACCGCCCATGACAAACACGGCTCCGCCGGCGCCGAGCCCACCTCCGCCGACCAAGTTGCCGCCCAACCTCCAATCGTACGCATCGCCGGCCCCGAAACCGCCGGCCCCGTTCTGGCTGCTGTCAAAGTTGCCGGAAACGCCGCCACCGCCACCGAAGCCGTCGTCTCCGCCGCCGTTCGGCGCGGTGCTGTTCTGAATACCCACGGCCTCCCGCCACGCCACCGCCACCACCGGAGCCCGCGGTTCCGAAGAACGAACCCTCGCCGCCGCCGCCACCGCCGGCATAGATCCCACCGAGGCCGCCATCGGTCGAGTTGCCATTGCCACCAGCGCCGCCCGCGGTAGTGCTGGTGCCCGAGTTCAGATTGACGAAGTTGCCGATCCCGCCGTCGCTCTCGTCGCCCCCCGCGGCTTGCTCGCTTCCTGCCTCCGTCGTCCTGCCAGTTTCTGCAACTGGCCACCGTTCCGAGGAATCACGGTCCCCGCAGAATCGCGGGCGCGAAGGCCGCGTCGTCCAGATTCGGGTTGAGCGTCACGTCCGTGTAGGTGAATTCCGCCGTCAATGGTGGCTCTTGGCCCGGCGTTTCCGGCCAGTCGTACACGTCAAAACGGACCGGCACGTGCAGTTCGGAATCGATCGACATGCTGGCGCTGTAGAACTGCAGCCCGTCGCGGCGACGCGGGTGTGTGATCCGCAGCATCTGGCAGGGGCGACCGTTGATCGTCGCGGTCGTGATGTGCTCGACGATCGTGTTGTCGCCGGATGGGTCGGCTACGACATCCTGCTGCAACGTGCGGATCGTCCGGTCGAGCAGATGCGAGAACCCGATCTCGTTGATCGGCATGAGGCTCTCCCGCTTGACACTCTCGCCAAACGGATCGACATCGATGACGACGTAGCCAAAACGCCTTCCGCCCTTGCGGACCAGCAGCTTGTTGTCGTGCTGGCCGGCGACAAACAGGGCTCTCCGTCCTTCGACGTGGGAGGGGCCGAGAAACTCGAGATACACGCTGAGCGGCTGCGTCTCCTGCCCACCCGCATAGGTTTGTTCACGGATGCGCATGTCGATGAAGTAGTAGTCCTGCAACTCGCCTTCAATCCGCTCACGCTTCGTGACCCGGCAGGTGAAGTCGCGCACGGTCTGCTGCAGGTAGGCACGCTCTTCGTGGGCGAATTTCAACACCCGAGCAAGTGGATGGTCAGCCACCGGCCGCGGGCCGGCAACGGCTGGCCGAAAGGCTTCGGCCGTGGTGGGGTAAGTTGGGTCAGCGGAAGCCGGCGTGGCGACCGCAGTGCCGGCTTGTTGAGCGTGAACGCTCTTGAGTCCCAAACCAGTTCCGCTGAACGTCAGCAGCAACGCCGTGACTGTGCCAAGCCATCCTCGGGACATGACATGATCCTTCAAGCAGGGGCGCCGAACGAACCCATCATACCAGTCGCTGATCGACGTCCTAGCAAAATTGCCGGCCCGGGAAGGCACATGCGTAGCCGCAGAGCCTGCTTATTCAGCCCATCCCATACCATTCGTCGGAGTGGCCGTATCACCCCTGCAAGGCCAGCCGACACCTGGCGGATGGGGCATGCGACGGCCGATGCGGCAAGCTTTTGTGGCTGGCACCCTTTGCTCGGCAGCGATGCCGATAGAAGGGCCGCTCAACCCCGCCCTGTCGTGATCAGCTGGTTTGCCCACTTGCCGACGATTGGCCACTGGCGAAAATGCCATCGGCTGGGCTATCCTGTTGCGAAACCAAAGGGGAAAACCATGGGCTTTCGTCAGACCGCAAAGCATCGCGCCGGCAAGCATTCCTATCACCAGATCGGGCTCGTCCGCGGACAGTTCGGCGACATTCCAGAAGACACCTGGCTCGACTTCCTCGCGGCCAGCGGCTTCGACGGCTGGGAGGAGGCCGCCTGGGAACTCGACCTCGCCCAGTGCGACACCGACGCAGGTGCCGAGGCCTACGCGAAGTCGCGGGTCGCGAAGGCGAAAAGCCGCGGCCTCGAAATCTTCACCGTCGCCACACACCTACAGGGACAGGCGCTCGGCGACGAGCCGTCGGCGAAGACGCTGCAATTCATCGGTGGCGAGCCGGTCAAGGCATACGTCGCCTGGCGAAAGGCCGGCAACGAGCCGCCGCGGACCAACCCCTACTTCGTGCCCGATGACGTCGGACAAATGATCCACGACAAGGCCCGCGCCGACCTCGTCCGCTCCATCCGTCTGGCCCACTATCTCGGCAAACTCCAGGACCGCAAGGTCGCCGTCCCGGGGTTCGTCGGCTCCCCCGCACACTGCTGGAGCCACTGGTTCGAGTTTCCGCCGCGTCCGCGGGCGATCGGCGGCTGCGAGATCCCCGACGTGCTCGACGTGAGCCTCGAACTCCTCGTCGAACGGTTCGCGCCAGTCTTCGACGCCTGCAGGAAGTATGGAGTGACCTTCGATCTCGAGTGCCATCCCGGCGAGCGGGCGATGGGCGACATCGAGTCGGCCGGCGACTACCTGCGGTTTCTGAACAAGGCCGGCTACGGCACCGACGTGGTTGGCTTCAATCTCGACCCCAGCCACATGGTCTGGCAGGGAGTCTGCCCGATCGCCTTCATCCGCGAGTATGCCGATGCGATCCATTCGGCACACATTAAGGGCGTGCAGGTGATCGACGGCCCGACTCGGGCGGGCCGCCTGGGCGGCCACCGGCCGATGGGCAGCAAGCTCAACGGCTGGAACTTCGTCACCGCGGGCAGCCGTCGAGATGCCGTGGAGGTCGAGGAGGTGATTGTCGAGTTGAATCGCTCCGGCTACAGCGGTGCGATCAACATCGAGTGGGAGGACAACGACGCGGAGAAGCGGGCGGGCGCCGTGGCGGCGCTGCATGCCCTCCACGCCTCCGACCTGCCGCCCGCCACCGGCCGGCACGACGACACGCTCAAGGCGTGAGTCCTCGAGGCGTGAGTCCTCGAGGCGTGAGTCCTCGAGGGGCCCATCCCCGAGGCGTCCATCCCCGAGTGGTCAGCGTTTCAGGGCCAACACCAGAACGCCCGCGCCCACCATGACGATCCCCAACCATTCACGAACCGATGGCCGCTCATCCAGGAACAGCACCGCAAACACGGCCACAAGCACGAGGCTGAGTTTGTCGACCGGGGCCACCTGCGAAGCGTCGCCCATCTTCAAGGCCCGGAAGTAGCAGACCCACGACGCGCCGGTCGCGAGGCCGGAAAGCACCAGAAACAAGAGCGTCTTCCCGGGGAGTGTCACCGGGTTGATCCACTTTCCGGTGGCGATCACGAACGCGGTCAGAACCACCGCGATGACTCCAGTCCGCACCAACGTCGCCAGATCGGAATCGATCCCCGCGAGTCCGACCTTCGCAAAGATAGCCGTCAGGGCTGCAAAGACGGCTGAAAGCAACGCCCAGAAAAACCATGTCGCAGTGTTTTCCATGGATGCGGTCTCCAACCGGTATTCGGCAGTGCCGTTGCTCGCATGCCGCTGCTCTCGCTCGTCCGGCAGCCGGACATTGGCCTGACCGATGAGCCGGATCAGTAGCTCGCAGCGTCGATCACGAAGCGATACTTCACGTCGCCTTTGATCGTGCGATCATAGGCCTCATTGATCTTTGCCGCCGGGATCAGTTCGATGTCGCAATAAATCTTCTTGCGGAAGCAGAAGTCGAGCATTTCCTGCGTCTCCGCCACGCCGCCGATCAGCGATCCGGCCAACCGCTTGCGGCCCATGATGAGTGAGGAAGCGATCAGCTCGCTCGGATCGGGGGAGGCGCCGACGAGCACCATCGTGGCGTCATTCTTGAGCGTGTTGAGATACGGCGTGAAGTCGTGCCTGGCCGAGACCGTGTCGATGATGAAGTCGAGCGAGCCCGTCAGCGGCTCGAAGTTTGCCGGCTTCGTGCTGAGCACGAAGGCACTGGCACCGAGTTTCTTGGCATCGCGTTCCTTGCCGGGCGACCTGCTGAACACCGTGACGTGCGCCCCCATCGCCCGCGCGATCTTCACCGCCATGTGGCCGAGGCCGCCGATCCCGACCACGCCCACGCGGCTCCCCTTGCCGATCTTGTATCGCTTGAGGGGCGAATAGGTGGTGATGCCGGCACACAAGAGCGGCGCAACACGGGCGAGCGGAACGCCCTTCTTGATCCGCAGGGCGTATTTCTCCCTGACGACGATGTGGGTGGAGTAGCCGCCCTGCGTGGGCGTCTTTCCATCCTGTTCTGTGCTGTTGTAGGTGAACGAAATGTGTTTCTGGCAGAACTGCTCCTCGCTGGCTCGGCATGGCTTGCACGTGCCGCATGAGTCCACCAGGCAGCCCACGCCCGCAAGGTCGCCGACCTTGAAGCCACGAACCTTTTTCCCCGTCGCGATGACCTTGCCGACGATTTCATGCCCAGGCACGCACGGGTAGGTGGTCGGCCCCCATTCGCCCCGGGCGGTGTGGATGTCGGAGTGGCAGATGCCGCAATAGGCGATCTCGATCACGACGTCATCTGGCCGGGGATCGCGTCGATCGAGGCGAAAGGGCTGCAACGGCTTGGTGGCCGAAAGGGCGGCGTAGGCCTTCGAGGAAATCATGCGTTGATCCCTGTTGATCCCTAAGGAGTGTGAACTCATGTATGATCACTCAGTCTATCCGCTCCCCGTCGATCGTTGGACACCTTCCGCCACACTATCACCATGAACACCATGAAAAACCCCGTCGTTCTCGTCACCGGAGCCAGCCGCGGCCTGGGCCTTGGCCTCTCCGCGGCCATCCTGGCATGCTCCATGACGGCCTTCGCTTCGGAGCCCTCGGCGGCTCCGAAGCTCCGCACGTTCGACAAGCAGACGCTCACCGAGCGGTTCGTGGCGGAAGGCTGTGCGCTCGCCGATTTCGACCACGACGGCCACGTCGATCTCACTGCCGGCTGGTCGATCTGGTACGGCCCCGAGTTCTCACGGCGGGCCGACTTCACGCCGCCGGCCAACAACCCCGCAGGCCCGACGAAGACGCCCTACGACCCGGCCAGTGGCTATTCCGATTATTTCCTGGTGTTCGCCTACGACTTCACGGGCGACTCATGGGCCGACATTCTCGTCTATGGGCTGCCGGGCGAGCCGGCGAGTGTGTTCGTCAATCCCGCTGGCAAGACTGCCGAGGGCAAGGACGCCAACTGGGAGAAGCACGCGATTTTCGACACGGCCGATGGCGAATCACCCGATCTCATCGACATGACTGGCGACGGCAAGCCCGAACTGCTGGTGCATGCCGGCGGCCAGTTGGGCTACGCGGAGATCGACTGGTCGCAGCCGTTGGCGAAGGCCCGGTTTCATCCGATCACACCGAAAACGCCCGAGAACGACAAAAAATACTTCCGCTACACCCACGGTTCCGGCGCCGGCGACGTCAACGGCGACGGCCGGATCGACCTCGTCATGAAGGAGGGCTGGTTCGAGCATCCCGCCGACGACGCGGCCAGCCTGCTCTGGCCTTTCCATCCGGGCCCCTTCTGCCCCCCAGGCTCCGGTGGCGGCGGACAGATGTATGTCTATGACGTCAACGGCGACGGCCGCAACGACGTCATCGCGAGCTACAACGGTCACGGCTACGGCCTGGGCTGGTTCGAGCAGCAGGCCGACGGCAGCTTCACCGAGCACCGGATCATGGGCGCGACGGCAGCCGATCATCCGCACGGCGTGGCCTTCAGCCAGGTGCATGCGTTGCAGCTCGCCGATTTCGACGGCGACGGCCTGCTCGACATCCTCACCGGCAAGCGTCGCTGGGCGCATGGCATCAAGGGCGACCCGGAGCCCAACGCGCCGCCGGTGCTCTACTGGTTCAGGCTCACGCGGGACGGAAAGGGCGGCGCCACCTTCGAGCCGCAGGAAATCGACGCCGACAGCGGCGTGGGCACGCAGGTGACGGCGGGCGACGTCAACAAGGACGGCAAGCCCGACGTGATCGTGGCCAACAAACGCGGCGTGTTCGTATTTCGGCAGCAGTAGACCGCCGGCAACCGCGGGATGGACGGCTTGGGGCGTGGCCGAGTGAATTCACGACGCCGCCGGGCCTGCTCCCCCGCGGCGGTGGCGGACCGCCTCAGCCAGCCGGTCGAGGAGCCGCACACTCTCCTCCCAGCCGAGGCAGGCGTCGGTGATCGACTGGCCACGGGCGAGAGCCTTCCCAGGCAAGAGTTCCTGCCGGCCACCCACGAGGTTACTCTCCACCATCACCCCTACGATCCGGCGTTCGCCCGCCTCGAGCTGGCTGGCGATGGCGTCGGCCACGGCCAGTTGACGCTCGTGCTGCTTGCAGGAGTTGCCGTGCGAGGCGTCGATCATCAGCCTGGCCTCGAGGCCGTTGCGGGCAAGCTCGTCGCAGGCGGCAGCGACGCTGGCGGCGTCGTAGTTGGGCGACCTGCCACCGCGGAGGATGATGTGGCAGTCGTCGTTGCCCTTCGTGGCAATGATCGCCGTGTGGCCCCCCTTCGTCACCGACAGGAAGTGGTGGGGCTGGCGGGCGGCCAGGATCGCTTCCGCCGCGACCCGCACGTTGCCGTCTGTGCCGTTCTTGAAGCCGACCGGGCAAGAGAGGCCCGAGGCCAGTTCGCGGTGCACCTGGCTCTCGGTGGTACGGGCCCCGATCGCCCCCCAGCTGACCAGGTCGGCGGTGTATTGCGGCGTGATCATGTCGAGAAACTCGCTGCCGGCTGGCAGTCCCAGCCCGCTGATCTCCGTGAGCAGTTCACGGGCGACGCGAAGCCCTTCGTTGATCTGGAACGTGCCGTCGAGGTGGGGATCGTTGATAAGCCCCTTCCAGCCGACCGTCGTCCGCGGCTTCTCAAAATAGACCCGCATCACGATCTCGAGATCGGATTCGAGCCGCTCTCGCTCGACCTGGAGCCGGCGGGCATAGTCGATCGCCGCTTCCGTATCGTGGATCGAGCAGGGGCCGATCACAACGACGAGCCGATCGTCCTCTCCGCTGAGGATCGAATGAAGCCGCGCCCGCGTGGCCGACACGACCCGGCCGATCGAATCGGTGCAGGGAAACTCACGAAGGAGATGCGCAGGCGGCGAGAGTTCCTTGATCTC
>CAYSPN010000797.1:0-6066 GCA_964432895.1 uncultured Candidatus Kuenenia sp. | reverse complement strand
TTGTTTCCCGGCCCCGGCTCCCCCTAAGCGGCTCGCCCGCCGTCAATCCACCATCCTGATCCGCAGAGCGCCCTCTTTATGCCACGACATCCCCTTCTCAACCGTCGTTCCACAGCCTTGATGCCGGCATTGAGCCTGGCTCTGGCGGCACTGCTTTGTGGCCCTGTGGCATGCGGCCACGCCGCGGAGGCCGGGGCGGCAGCCGTGGCCGACAGTCCCGCCGGCTTCGTGGCAGGTGAGCAGCGGCCAGCGGGCGACGTCCCCGCCATCAAGGTGCCCGGCGGCTGGATGGTGGCCTACGACGAGACCATTCCCGGCACCGACGTCAGCTTTCGAATGATCCCCGTGCCCGGTGGCACGCTCCGCATGGGCAGCCCGGCCGGCGAGGCCGACCGTGGGGTCGACGAGGGACCGCAATACGATGTGGCGATCGGGCCGTTCTGGATCGGCCGCTGCGAGGTGACCTGGGCCGAGTACAAGGCCTACATGGCGGCCTGTGATCTCTTCAAGGCGATGGAATCGGCGGGCGTGCGTGCGGTGACGGCAGACAACGAGGCCGATGCTGTCACGGCACCTTCCAACCTTTATGACCCCACGACGACGTTCACCAACGGCGAAGATCCCCTGCAGCCGGCCGTCACGATGACCCAGTTCGCCGCGCGGCAATACACGAAGTGGCTCAGTGGCCTGACGTCCCGTTTCTACCGACTGCCGCTGGAGAGCGAGTGGGAATACGCCTGCCGAGCCGGCACCACGACTCCGTGGAGCAGTGGCAGCGAGGCCGACACGCTCGACGCAGTCTCCTGGTTTGCCGCCAACTCTGACGAGACCACGCATCCGGTCGGCGAGAAGGAGCCCAACGCCTGGGGCCTCCATGACATGCACGGCAACGTGTCGGAGTGGGTGCTCGACCAGCTGGCCACCGAGGGCTACACCCGTCAGGCCGCACTGCCGCAGCCGGTGCCAGCCGCCGCGGCTGCCGTCTGGCCGACCAGCCTGTCACCCCGCGTGGTCCGCGGCGGCAGCTACTACGACGAACCAGCCCAGTGCCGCGCAGCCGCCCGCCGCGGCTCGGAGGATCTGCCGTGGAAGGATGTCGATCCCAATCTTCCCAAGAGTCCGTGGTGGTATACCGAAGAGCCGGCCCTTGGTGTGGGCATGCGGGTCGTGCGGCCGCTGGCCGTGCCGGATGTCGCCGAGCGCCGTCGCTGGGGCGATGCCGACATCGACAGCATCCGCGCCGACACCGCCGACCGCCTCATGCAGGGGCGGGGGGCCCGCGGCATCGTCGACCCCAAACTGCCGGCTGACCTGAAGGCCGAGGGCATCACAAACTGACGAGGTGAATCGATGGTGTTGCGTGCATTGACCTTGGCATCGACCCTGCTGGCTGCGTGCGTGGCATCCTGCGCCGCAGCCGCCGAGTGGCCCGACTGGCGTGGACCGCAGGAAAACCGCGACGCCGGTGGCCCGCCGCTGATCACGTCGTTCGATCCCGAAAAGGGCACGAACATTCTCTGGAAGAGCGACGAGGCCGGGGGCATTTCCACGCCGGTGATCATGGGCGGCAGGCTCTACACCCTCGTGCGGCACAAGCCCGGCACGACGGAGGAGGCGGAGAAGGTGCTCTGCCTCGACGCGGCCACCGGCAAGAAGCTCTGGGAGAACGTGTTCAACGTCTATCTCTCCGACGTGCCGGCCGAGCGGGTCGGCTGGTCAGCCGTCGTCGCCGATCCGACGACCAACACGGTGTTTGCCCACGGTGTCTGCGGCGTGTTCACGGCAATCGATGCCGCCACCGGCAAGACGCGGTGGCAGCGGTCGCTCCACGAGGAGTTCGGGTTTCTCTCCACCTACGGCGGCCGCACGAACATCCCGATCGTGTTCGAGGATCTCGTGATCGCCAGCGCCGTCGTCACCGGCTGGGGCGACACGGCCCGGCCCGCCCACCGTTTCCTCGGACTCGACGCGAAGACGGGCGAGGTCCGCTGGATGAACGGCACGAAAGAACTTCCCGAAGACACGACCTACAGCACGCCCTCACTGGCGAACGTGGGCGGACATGCAGCGCTCATCTTCGGCTCGAGCGACGGCAGCGTCTGGAACTTCCAGCCGCGGACCGGCAAGGCCGTCTGGAATTTCAAACTGTCGCGGCGGGGATTGAATGTCGCGCCCCTCGTCGACGGCGAGACGGTCTACATCTCGCAGGCCGAGGAGAATCTCGACAACACGACGATGGGCTCGGCCACCGCCTTCAAGGCCGCCGGCTCGGGCGACATCACCGCCACCCATGCGATCTGGCAGCGAAAAGGCGTGATGGACGGCCGGGCGATGCCGGTCGTGCTCGGCGAGCGGGTCTATTTCGTGGATGACGGCGCCAAGGTCTACGTGTTCGACAGGCGGACGGGCGAGCCGGTCGGCAAACCGCAGAAACTGCTCGGCACGATCGTCCGGGGCAGCCCCCTTGTGGCAGATGGAAAGCTCTACATCTGCTCGACGAGCGGCTGGCACGTTCTGGAGCCGACGAAGGACGGCCTGAAGTTTATCAACCGGATGCGGCTCGACGAGGAGGACGAGGTCACCGCCTCACCCATCGCCTGCAACGGCCGGATCTACCTGACGACCGGAGAACGGCTCTACTGTCTGGGCGACAAGTCAGCCACGTTCTCCTCCTCCGCGAGCGTTCCGCCGACGCTGCCGCAGCAGGTGTCGGATGCGACCAAGGCGCCAGCCGGCGAGCCCGCCTGGGTGCAGGTGGTGCCGGCCGAGGCGCAGATTGCCGCTGGCGAAACGCTGCCACTCAAGGTGCGACTGTTCGATGCCGCCGGGCGTTTTGTGAAAGAGTCCCCAGCCGAATGCACCGCGACCGCGGGCGCCGTCTCCGCAGACGGCCGCTACACGGCGCCGGCCGACAAGCATGCCGCGGCACTGGTCACAGCGAAGGTTGGCTCGCTCGAGGGCAAGGCCCGCATCCGTTCGATGCCGCCGCTGCCCTGGACGTTCGATTTCGAGGAGATCGCGCTTGAGCCGAATCCGAAGGGTGGTCCACCGCGGGGCGAGCCGCCGTTGCCATGGGTGGGCATGCGTTACCGGCATGTCGTCCGCACCGTCGACGGTTCGAAGTGCCTCGTGAAGGTGACGACGATCCCGAAGGGCACCCGGAGCCAGGGCTGGATCGGCCCGATCGGGCTCCATGACTATTGCATCAAGGCCGACTTCCGTGCGCAGGAAACGGGCGTCGAAAAGCCTGGCTCGCCAGCGTCGGACACGCAGAATCCCGCATCCTCTCCCGCAGCCGGCTCCGATGCCGATGCCTTCGCGAAGGCCTTCGGCAATCCGGCCGCCCTCGAGAAGGCCCGCATGCCCGACATGGGGTTGATTGCCCAGCGATACACGCTCGACTTGATGGGTGCCAGCCAGCAGTTGCAGGTGCGGAGTTGGCCGCCGCAGGTGGCGACCCACTTCTCCAAGACGATCCCGTTCCCGTGGGAGGCCGGCCGCTGGTATACGATCAAGTTCGAGGCCCGCACCCGTCCCGCGGCCGCCGGCACTGCAGCCGCCGCGATGCTCCGCGGCAAGGTCTGGCCACGCGGCGAGCAGGAACCGGCTGCGTGGACGATCGAGGCCATCCACGAGCAGGGCAACCTGCAGGGCAGCCCGGGCTTCTTCGGCAATTCGAAGGACTCCGAAATCTCCATCGACAACGTCTCCGTGGTGCCGACAGCACCATAAAAGCCCGGAGCGCAAGCGACGGGACTGCCCTCCCACGATCACCTACGATCACCCACGACCAATCAGGACCACTTCCATGACACGCATCCGTGTGCACCTTGCATGCATCCTGCTGATTCTGCTGGTCAGAGCCGCCACGGCCGGCGACTGGAACCAGTGGGGCGGCACACCCGTCCGCAACAACGTCTCCACCGCCACGAACATTCCCTCCACGTGGACACCCGGCGACTTCGATGCCGAGACCGGCAAGTGGAAGCCGGAGACGAGCGAGAATGTCGCCTGGGTCGCCGAACTTGGCAGCCAGAGCTACGGCAATCCGGTGGTGGCCGGCGGCAAGGCCTATGTCGGCACCAACAACGGCAAGGGCTGGCTGAAACGCTATCCCGCCGCGACCGACCTCGGCTGCCTGCTCGCCTTCGACATCAAGGACGGATCGTTCCTCTGGCAGGATTCCAGCGAGAAGCTGCCGACCGGCCGCGTGCACGACTGGCCCCTGCAGGGCATCTGCTGTGCACCGCTCGTGGAGGGCGACCGGCTCTGGTACGTCACCAGCCGCGGCGAGGTGAAGTGCCTCGATACGGAGGGCTTTCGTGACGGCGAGAACGATGGTCCGTTCGCCACCGAAAAGGAGTCGGCCAAGGACGAGGCCGACGTGGTCTGGTCGCTCGACATGATGAAGCAGTTGGGCGTGTCGCAGCACAACATGTGCTCCTGCAGCGTGACGTCCGCGGGCGACCTGCTTTTCGTCAACACGAGCAACGGCGTGGACGAGGGGCACATCAACCTGCCCAACACCGACGCCCCCAGTTTCCTGTGCGTCGACAAGCGCGATGGCAAGGTGCTCTGGGCCGACGGCTCGCCCGGCGCGAACGTGCTCCATGGGCAGTGGTCGAGCCCGTCGTATGCGGAGCTCGGCGGCGTGCCGCAGGTGCTCTTCGGCGGCGGCGACGGCTGGCTCTATGCGTTCGATGCGCGGGGGGAGAACGGCAAGGCGAAGCTCCTCTGGAAGTTCGACTGCAACCCGAAGGAATCGAAATACACGCTGGGTGGCCGCGCCGACCGCAACCATATCATCGGCACACCGGTCATTCACGAAGGGCTCGTCTACATCGCCGTCGGCGAGGATCCGGAGCACGGCGAGGGCGTCGGGCACCTCTGGTGCATCGATCCGACGAAGCGCGGCGACACGAGCCCCGAGCTGGCCGTGAGCCTCAAGGATCCCAACACTCCCCTGCCCCACCGTCGCAATCAGGCGGTCATCAAGGAGCAGGGCGAGGTGGCCAGGCCCAATCCTAATTCCGCCGCTCTCTGGCACTATCCCGGCTTCGATGCCGATGGCAACGGCAAGCTCGACTTCGAGGAAACGATGCACCGCACCTGCGGCACGGTGGCCATCCAGGACGGGCTGCTCTTCGTCGCCGACTTCAGCGGACTGTTCCACTGCCTCGATCTCAAGACAGGCAAGCCGCACTGGACACACGACATGCTCGCCGCCAGCTGGGGCTCGCCCCTGATCGCCGACGGCAGGGTCTATATCGGCGACGAGGACGGCGACATCTCGATCTTCACGCTGTCGAAGGAGAAAGACCTGCTCGGCGAGATCAACATGGGCAACAGCGTCTATTCGACGCCGATCATCGCGGGAGACACGCTCTACATCGCCAACAAGAGCCACCTGTTCGCGATCCGGCAAGGCGCGAAGCCAACCGCGGCGGCGGCCGCCCCGACCGCCAAGGAGTAGTACCTCAGGTTTCCGAGGACACTTCATGGTTGCCCGCTTCTGCCTGCTGATCGTGCTCGGCTGTGCCACGAGCCTGGCGATGGCCGAGCCGCAGACAGCGTTTCGCGTGCGGCCCTATCTGCAAAACCCCGCTGCCGATGCGATGACGATCCGCTGGTGTTCGCAGTCAGCGGATGCCGGTCGGCTGACGATCGATGGCAGAACGCTGACGTCGGAGCCAACGCTCTGCAATGCGCTCGACTACCAGGGGGCCGAGGCTGCCGAAAACCGGTATCCGTCGCCGCCCTATCTGCATTCGGTCCGCGTCACCGGCCTCGCGGCAGCGACGAGCTACCCCTACAGCGTTGACCAGAACGGTGAGACGATCAAGGCGATCCTGACCACGGCCCCGCGGCCCGGCGAGGTCGGCAAGGGGGGCGCCGTGCGGATCTTCTTCTATGCCGACAGCGACGCGCAGCCCGAGTCGCGGGACAGCCGGGTCGACTGGCCCCCCTCGACCTCGATGCCCGGCGGGCCCCGGCCCCGCTGGATCCGCGACCAATACCTGGCGAACGAGGCGACCGGCTACCGGATGAACCTCGCACTGATCGCCA
>CAYSPN010000796.1:0-1545 GCA_964432895.1 uncultured Candidatus Kuenenia sp. | reverse complement strand
GGCTGGCGTGCCATCGTCGGGCCACGGCAGCCCGCGACGGACCCATTCCTCGATCGTCTGGATCGCCGCCGCCGGCAATTTTCCGTCGGGCGGCATCTGCAGATCGCCGTCGTAGCGGACCACCTTCACCAGCAGGCTCTCGTCGGGCTTGCCGGCGACGGCCACGCCCTCGGCGGCGGAAAAGTCGGCGCGGGAGTCGAACGAGAGCCCGCCCTCCGCATCACCCGCCTTCGCCGAATGGCACTCGGCGCAGTGCTGCACGAGCAGCGGCCGCACCTTCGACTCGAAGAATTCAAGGTCTTCCGCCCGGGAGGGCGCGGCCTCGCGGCTGCCTTTCACCGCCTCGGCCCGGACGGTGTTGGCTGAGCCATGCACCCCAAGCAGGGACGCCAGACAGACCGCCACCATGAGCCATGCCTGGAGGGCCTGCCAGCGACGACACGTGGACGGGCTGAGATTCATCACTGCCCCATCTCCCATCAAGCCGAACCGAACCAAATCTATTGTATCTCGGCAACCGCCCCGCAGGAGCCGCGGGGCGGTTCCTGTCCGGCCCTCGCAATCACCGCAGCGGCGGCCACGGCACGGGAATGCCATCGACAGTGAGCACCTGGAAATGGTGGACATTCGGCACATTCGCCTGCCACTTCCAGATGATCTTCTTGTCGGGCGATACCTCCACCAGCCGCACGCCGTCCTTGCCGATCCGGTAGCTGGCGATCATCGTGTTGCCACTGGGCAGCCGCTGGATGCCGCAGGCATCGTTGATGGCGGCGTCGACATCGGCGGCCGTGACTTCCCACCGTAGCTTCCCGTCCTTGCCATACTCGACCACGCGGTTGCCGTTGGTGAGCCCCGCGAGGATGCCGCCGTCAGCCAGGGCAATCGCCGTGAAGGGCCAGCTGTTGATCTTCGTGTCGCCCGGCACGTGCGTGTCGATGCGGGCGAGTTCCTTGCCTGCAGCGTCGTAGCGGATGATCGCGAAGTCGAGCAGATGCGGCACGAGATAGGTGCCGTCGTGCTGCTTCCGCGCCATCCGCGACTGCATGTGGGCGTTGTGCTTTTGGCAGGCCAGAGGGAACTCCACTTTCACGGCACCGTCAGCGGCGATCTCGAGTAACCGCGGATTCGGCCCGGCCTCTGTCAGCACGTAGGTTCCATCCGGCGTCTTCTGGATGCTGTTGACCTCGTCCTGCGTGCCGCCATACCGCCAGATGATCTCGTCGGCGGCACCGTTCGCACCCCGCTTGATCTCGACCGCCGCGCCCTTCGGCGTGCTCCCGCCCTTCGACAAGGCCAGGAGCACGTTGCCGTCGGGCAGCACCCAGCCCTCGCGGGTGCCGGCCGGCCACGACCACTCGACCACGCCCTCCGGATGGTCGGGGGTGATATCGACGACGGCGGTCCTGCCTCCGCAGACGAGGATCCGCCGCGAGCCGATCGTCGCATCAGCCGCATGGAGGCCGCCCATCAGGCAACTGGCCACAGCGATCAGCAGCATCGAAAGAACAGGCGGGACGAGTCGCGGCAACAATCCGGTGCGAT
>CAYSPN010000795.1:0-2257 GCA_964432895.1 uncultured Candidatus Kuenenia sp. | reverse complement strand
GTCGATCATCATCAACACCGCGCCGTCGGAGATGATGGATATGGGCCCCGATGCCATGGGAGGCCAGGGCTACGGCGGCGAGTTCGCCGAGGGGCCGATGTCGCCATCGGACGGCGGCATGTGGATGGGCGACTATCCCAGCCAACTGCATGTGGAGTCGTTCTACGACGATCCGTTCGCCTGTGAGGAGTCGGAAGGCCTCCTCACCTGCTGGCCGCACGATGGCCGCTTCTGCGCCTGGCTGCGGCAGTTCGGCAAGCCCTACTACGGGTGGAGATGGTACCGCGATTTCAGTGCCGGCGCCGGCATCACGGCCTTCCAGAATCAGTCCAACTTCGGCCTGCTCGGCAACTACGGCACGAACGAATACGTGAACTGGGCGATGCCCTTCTGGAACGCGTTCGGCCTCGGCTGGCAGATCGGTGCGCGGGGCGTGCAGACCAACTTCCAGCAGCCCACGCTCAGCGACGGCCTAGGAACGTTGCGTGCCAACTCACGGGATCAGGTCTTCGTCACCACCGGCTTCTTCACACGGGCCTTCGAGGGCCGCGGTCTGCAGGGCGGTGCGGTGTATGACTACTTGAGCGACAGCTACTTCGAGAACGTCGATGTGGCCCAGATCCGCGGCGAACTGAGCTATGTCTGGGGCTATCACGAACTCGGCTTCTGGGGGGCCTTCAACGCCACCGAGCAGAAGGGATCGTTCTCGCCGGCCGGTGCGTCGCCTGGCGTCGCCAGCACGGTCGACCTCTACACTGCCTTCTACCGGCTCCACTTCGGCGACGCCAACGAGGCGCGGGTCTGGGGCGGTGCCTCGGGCAACGGCCAGGGGGTGGTCGGGTCGACGATCCGCGCCCCGATGTCGCGATCGCTCGCGTTGGAGGGCACGTTCACCTACCTGCTGCCCGACAAGTCGCAGACGGTCCAGCTGAATCCCACGAGCAGCGTGACCTTCACACCCTCGGCCTGGAACCTTTCGGCCAATCTGGTCTGGTACCCGGCAGGCCGTGCCCGCCGTGGCCTGGCCAGCCCCTACCGTCCGCTCTTCGACGTGGCCGACAACGGCAGCATGATCCGGGCGCTCTCCCGCCTCCCGACACCGTAATCGACTCTGGAAAAGTGCCGTATCGCCGTCTTCGAACGCCGGTGGTCCGGTCCGGGGGTTGCCTGCGAAAGCGGCCGACTGCCACTCTGGTGGGATTTGTAGTATCTTGCGGGCAGGACCGTGGTCAGGACCGCCCCCGTGCGACATTTCGCCGGGGTCTCCGCCCTTCGTAAGCCACCGCACAACAATCCCTCTCTGGAATGCATGATGTCGGAACACGAACAGAAGAATGACCCTTGGGCCAGTCTGGCCGAGTCTCTCGGTGCGAAGCCGGCCGCCACGCCCGCAGCGCAGCCCGCGCCTCGTCCGGCTGCCGCAGCGCCGACGACGCCTCCCCGCCCACCGCAAAAACCTCGCGAAGACAGGCCTGCGCCGGCCGTCCGCTCCGATTGGGGTGGGCTGGCCTCGTCACTGGGGCTCGAGCCAGCCGCTGGGTCTACTGCTGGGTCTACTGCTGGGTCGACTGCTGGATCGACAGCGCCGTCCCAGACCAGCCGACCGCAACCGCCAAAGCCACAGCTGCCAGCCGCTCCGGCACCGAGGGCGACGGACGAACCGCCAGCCCGCCGCAGCGAGCGAGAGCAGGATGAATTCTCCTTCAGCGCCGGCGAACGCCGACCGGCCGGAGAGCCCGCTCAGCGGCAGAGCCGTGCGCCTGCGGGGCCCTCACGGCGTGAAGGGGGCAACCGCGACGGGAGCGACGAGGCCAGCCGGCCGCGTCCCGTTGGCGAGCGATCCGAGGGAGACTCTCGCGACCGCAGCGAGACCGATTCCGCACCACGGGCTGACCGTGAAGACGAGCAGGGCGAGGGCCGTGGTCGACGCCGCCGTGGCCGGCGTGGTGGCCGGGGCCGCGGACGCCGTGAAGAAGGCCGTGACCGGCCGCTTCCAGCACTGACCGACGAGGAACAACCAGCCGGTCGCCGGCCCACCACCGCGCGCGATCACGACGGTTTTGACGAGCGGCAGCATGAACGGCCGGATCCGCTGCTGGATGAACCGTCGGACCGAGTCAGTCAGCCCTTGGAGGCAGTTGGCGACGATCACGGGGGCGATCGACAGGAGCAGGCCGGAGACAGTGACCGTGATGCGGACGGGGCTCCGCGACGTCGGCGCCGACGTGGCCGGCGGGGTGGCCGTCGCCGTGGACGC
>CAYSPN010000794.1:0-4313 GCA_964432895.1 uncultured Candidatus Kuenenia sp. | reverse complement strand
CCTTGAGGCGATCTCATGGCCGTCGAGCCGGTCACCCCGCTCTTCCCGATAGAGAAAGTCCGGTGCGCAGAGCACCGCCTGAATGCCCTCCACGATCGCTTCCTGCGCGGCCTGCCCGGCGGGCGTGCCGGCCTTCACGGCCGCCTCCTCGGTAGCCCGCACGAGATCCAGGATCGGCGCGACGTCTTCCGCGGTCAGCGGCCTCCGCCAGGCCCGCTCGGCGAACGACCGCAGCACGTCGCCGGCGGCCGCCGACTCGTACGGCGTGTCGCCGAAGATCGCGCGGTGGCTCGCCGGCGGCCACACTTCGTTCAACGGGCCCTTGACCTCGGCCTTGTGGACGCGGATCCGCGGCGTCTCGAAGAAGATGGGCGTGGCCCAGCCAAACGGCTTGTCCGCCTCCTCGAAGTCGGCAAGCTGCCGCTTATCGAGGAGCGTGTAGCGGTTCTCGGCGAGATAGCGGTCCATCCGATAGTCGCTGTTGCCCGGGCCGTTCACATACTCGAACTTGGGGAACTGCCCGGGCTCCAGCCAGACGCGGCATTCGAGCCACGTGGGCACGTCGTCGGGAACGTCCCACACGGCGACGGTGCGGTTATCGCCGCTACGGCTTTTCGGGCTGACCAACTCTCCCCAGATGGCGTCGCCGTTCGCAGGGTCTATGCCCACGAGCGATCCCAGCGTCATCGACAGCCGTATCGGCTGAGCCGGGTCGAAGAGCGATTTGTCGTAGATCTTGCGTGGGTCCATGTCGCCGTGGCGAAACTTCGCTTCGGTGAGCACCCGGATCGAATACCACCCCGCCACGGGCACGCCCTCTCGCATGTTCCAGAGCGGCATCGCACCACCACGCAGATCGAGCGTGGAATACGGCTTGGCCCAGCGGGATTTCGCTGCGGCCAGTTCGCATTCGGCGTAGCGGATGCCCCACGATGCCCAATCGAAGGGCGGATCGAACGAACGCGTGCGATTTTCGGGCTGAGGCTCGAAGTGCACCGCGCGACCGACGACGTCCTTTGCCGCGGCGAGATACTGCCGCAGAAGGAAGTTCGACGTCACGAGCTTTTCGCCATCGGAGGCGAAGCCGTGCGAGAGCGTGTCGTCGGGAAAATCACGGGTCGGGTCGCGGCCGCTCAAATCCAACTGGAGCAACTGCTCAAGCGTGCGGCGGTATTCGGTGCGGTTGAGCCGCCGCAGCACGGCCGTGTCGCGGGCGGGCTTGCTCCGGGCGTGGGCCACGACGGCCGGTTCGAGCGCAAGCGTCGCCGCCTGCCGATCCGCGGCGGAGGGCTGTTCCGTGTCGGGCGGCGGCATCGTGCCCCGCTCGATCTGCTCGAGGGCCTTGAGCCAGCCGGCGGCCGTGGCGTCGGTGACACTTTGCCCAAGCGACTCCAGCGACACGCCGAACTCGCGGGTGGCGTCGTCGTGGCAGGCGAGGCAGTGCGCGGCGACAAACGCCTGCACGCGGCCATCGATGGAGATGGGCGTGCCGCCGACCGCGAGGCCGGTGGCATCCGCGGCGCCGCCTATGGCCGCGAAAGCCCCGACCGCGAGTGCCGCGAGCGTGATGCCGAGCGTCCGCAGGCTCATGACAGCGCTCCGAACGTACCGGTGCTCCTGCCAAAGGAATCGGTCTCGACGCCAAACCGCTGGGCCATCGAGAGGTAGATGTTCGAGAGAGGGATCCGCTTTCCTTCCTCGGCTGGTAGGACCACGTGCGTCGTGTGCTTGTAGCCACCGCCTGCGAGCAGGATGGGCAGGTTTTTGTTGGTATGGGCGCTGCCGTCGCCCATACCACTGCCGAAGAGCACCTGCGTGGTGTCGAGCAGGCCGAGGCCCTCGAGCTTCTGGAGAAACCTCGCGAGCTGGGCCAGCTGGTAGTTCTCCACCTTCCGCAGGCCGGCCATGAGCGTCGGATCCTTGCCGTGGTGGGAGAGGCCGTGGTAGTGCCCCGCCACGCCGACGGCCTGGGCGTCGAACGAGCCCGGAATCTCGATCGTGGCCACGCGGGTGGTGTCGGTCTCGAAGGCCAGCGCCATGAGATCGAAGAGGATCGGCACCTGCTGCGTCACCGGGCCGTCCTTCGGCTCCTTGAAATCGACATCTGGCCGGCTTTTCGACAGCCAGGCCTTCTCCATGGCGATCGACTTTTCCACCTCGCGGATGGCCGTGAGGTATTGATCGAGCTTCGCCCGGTCGCGGCCCGAGAGCCGGCGATTCATCCGGGCGGCTTGTCCGGACACGGCGTCGAGGATCGAGTCTTCCCGGTCGTAGTCCACGCCGCGCTTGGCCGTCTGCTCGGGCAATTCATCCTCGAACAGCATCTTGAAGACCTGCGACACCTTCATGATCGGTGGCACCCTGATGCCCGTGCGAGTCCAACAGAGCTCCACCCCACCCTCGGCCGCCGGTCCGGCAGCAGTATTGACCACCGGGAACCGTGTCTGACCGGCCACGCTCCGCGCCAGGAACTGGTCGAGCGAGATGTTGCCATCCGGCATGCCCGGAGCCTCCGACGACTTCACACCGGAGAGGAAGGTGTGGGTCAGGCCGTGGCCGGCCGAGGAGCCGTGGTCGAGGTGCGAAAACACTGTGAACTTCCCACGCAGCGGCTCGAGCGGGGTGAGGTTCGTCGGGAGCGGGGCTCCGAGACCTTCCTCCGTGGGGAAGAAGGCATCGGCGACCATGCCGAAGGGATTGGCGACGCACAGGAACCGCTGCACGGCCGCCGGCTCGGCGGCCCGCGACAGGGATTCCATCCATGGAAGCGTGATGCTCACCCCTACACCACGCAGGAAGCGGCGGCGTGATAGGCTCGTTGCCATGGCATGTTTCATGGTGTGCAGAAGACTCGTTGTCCGAAGATCGACGTTCGTGCAACGGTGCGGGATCGATGATTCCCCTATTTAAGGAGCGATCCAATCGGCCAGCCACTGTCCCCGAGGACAGGTGGCACGCGGGACGCCCTGTTACACTCTCGTGACCCTTCTCCCGGGAGCCCTGCACGTGATCCGAGGCATCGCCTTCTGTCTCTGTGTCGTGTCGGCGGTGGCCGCGGCTGCTGAACCGGCCTCGCGGTCCAACGTCCTTTTCATCTTCACCGACGACCACGCGCAGCACGCGATCTCGGCCTATGGCTCGAAGGTCAATCAGACGCCCCATCTCGACCGGCTGGCCGCGCAGGGGACGAGGTTCCTCAATTCGTTCGTCACCAACTCGATCTGCACGCCCAGCCGTGCCACGCTGCTCACCGGCCAATACTCCCACAAAAATGGCGTGCCGGTGTTCAACAGCTTCGACGGGGAGCGTGACCACCTTGCCAAGCGGATGCAGGCGGGCGGTTACCACACGGGGATCGTGGGCAAGTGGCATCTGGGCAGCGACCCGACCGGGTTCGACCGCTGGATCGTTCTTCCGGGGCAGGGCGACTACTGGAATCCGTCGTTCCTCGTGCCAGGCGGAAAGCTGTCGATCGAGGGCCACTGCACGAATGTCACGACCGACCTGGGGCTGGAGTTCCTGAGGACACGACCGACGGATAAGCCATTTTTCCTCATGCTGCACCAGAAGGCGCCCCACCGCGGCTGGCAGCCCGACGAGGTCAATCGGCGGAAGTTCGCGGACGCGGAGTTCCCGGAGCCCGCCACGCTGTTTGACGACTACGCCACGCGGCCGGCGGCACTTCCCGAGAACGAGCAGACGATCGCCCGGGACCTGACCCGCCGCGATCTCAAGCTCGACCCTCCGGCCGGACTCTCGAGAGAGGAGACCGCTCGTTGGTTGGCCGAAGAGCCGATGCAGCTGGAGGTCGACGGAAAGATCCTCGATGGTACCGACCTTGTGCGTTGGAAATATCGGCAGTTCATGCGCGACTACCTCGCCTGCGTGCAGGGTGTCGATGACGGGATCGGAAAGGTGCTCGACTGGCTCGACAAGGAAGGGCTGGCCGACGAGACGATCGTGATCTACACGACCGACAACGGCTGGTACCTCGGTGATCTCGGACTCTACGACAAGCGATTCATGTATGAGCCCGGGCTGCGCGTGCCCCTGATTGCCCGGGGACCCGGCATCAAGGCGGGGCTTACCCCTGAAGAGTTCGTCGCGAACATCGACCTGGCCCCCACGATCCTCGACCTGGCCGGCCTGCCAGTTCCCGAGTCGATGCAGGGGCGGAGCCTTGCCCCGCTCCTCCGCGGCGAACGGCCGGCCGACTGGCGCTCGAGCGTTTACTACCGCTACTATCACGACCCCGGGCACCACAACACGCGGGCCCACTACGGCGTCCGCACGGCGACCCACAAGCTGATCCA
>CAYSPN010000793.1:0-1777 GCA_964432895.1 uncultured Candidatus Kuenenia sp. | reverse complement strand
AAACACCGACGGGGTATGGAGGCTCATGATGGTTTGTCGCGCTTCGTTGCCAGCGCCGCTGGCCCAGGATGCTGATCTTCAAGATGCGCGGCGGCGATTCGAATCGCATTTGCTGCGGACGACGCAGCCGATCCTTGAACGCTATCAATTCGTGGGCCGCGGCTCGGCACGCATGATGCGGGACGTGCATGCAGCGTACGTGGCCGAGTTGCGGATCATCGTGCAGCTACACGCATGGCAGCGAGGCCGACTCGTTGACCTTTCGCGGATCGGCGTGCCGCCACCCCGCGGCATGATCACGAATCTCATCGAGCGTATGCGGGAGGCGCGGCAGGAATACATTGCCTCGGAAGCCTTGGTCCCAACCATCGGTGCGATGTTTTTCTGGTGGTACGAGAACTGCGCCCGGCACGCCCCGGAGCATCTGGATACGGATGTCCTTGTGCGGGGCAGCGTCACGAATGACGTAATCGACGAATTGGCGCGGCTTGCGTGGAGCCTGCGTCATCTGAATATCGAATCCGGAAAGGAATAAATCATGGAAGCCACAGAACGCTACGAGCAGCGTACGTACCTACGTCGGAGCCAAAGCAGACAGGAGCTGTCACTGCACGATCAGCTCGGAATTGTCCTGAGGCGCGCCGTGGAACTGAACGTGCCGCTCGACATCACGCTGGCCGACCTGGACTACATGCTCGACAATCGCTTGCACCACTACAAAGGCCTGTATGTGGATGACGGCCTGAAGGGCGACGATCTGGAGCGGCCTGCCTTCGCGGAGATGTGCAGGGAGCTTCAGTCGAACGAGAAGATTCGCCGCGTGTTCTGTGTGCGACGAGATCGGATGGCCCGTCCACAGGACATCGAGTTGTATGAGATGGCTATTTGGGAAATGCGAGTGGCGACGCTCGGCATCGACATCGTCTATAGCGACCGCATTGTCAGCGCGGCCGATGTCGGCCGCGACATGTTTTCGCAATTCATCACGTCGACCGTCGAGTACAAGGGGGCCGGGGACTTTTTGGTGCAGCACGCCGAGCGGGTGATCACGGCTCAGCAGCGGCTGGCTCGCGAAGGGTGGTGGACGGGCGGCAAGCCACTCTATGGGTTCGCCCGGTATGAGTTTCCGCCAAATGGCGGACCGCCGTTGAAGCTCGAGCGGGGCATGGGCACGAGGTCCGCCGGCTATCACGTGAAAGTGTTGCCTGACCGCGACGACCCGGTGAGGTACGTCGCCCTGCTGGCCATGATCGCCTGGTGGCGGCAGGGGCTGGGGTTTGGGGCGATCGCGACCCGGCTCAACAAATTAGGCGTCCCGTCGCCAGACGCTGGCTACACGCGGACCGAGAAGGGGTTGGCGCACGCTCTATCCGGCCAGTGGCAGGTCAACACGGTGAAGAATATTCTGCTCAACCCCCTGATCGCAGGCGTGCAGATTTATGGCCGGCGGTCGGAGGGAAGGCTGCGCCGTGCGAGCCGAAGTGGCCCGCGGCAGTTGAACGCCAGCGAACGGAGCGGCAGGGGCGGGGGCAAGAAGCGGCGGGCGAAGTTAAAAATCAACGCCGCCGAGGACCGCGTCCAGCGCGACGGAGATTTCGAACCGCTCATTCCCTATGAGGAATGGGTGACGCTCGTGGATCGGTCGAAGCGACGAGGAGCGACGCAGGAGGGCCGGCAGCGGCCGAAGAAGGTCGATCGGTACGCCCTCGGGAAGCGGGTGTACGACCAGACCGACGGTTGCGGCTATCCGCTCTATGGCAGGATGCGGGACGGAAAG
>CAYSPN010000792.1:0-2861 GCA_964432895.1 uncultured Candidatus Kuenenia sp. | reverse complement strand
CACGGCCCCGGCCGCCCCACACTCGACAGCCTCGAGTTCGATGCGAATGCCCACCTCCAGATCGGTCGCCGACAGCACGGCCGATCCTCCGTGCGCTTCGAGCTTGACGTTCGACAGCACGGGCTTGGGCGAACGAGCCGGTACCACGGCCGACGCGCTCTGCAGGGCGGCAAGCAGGGGCTCGCGGGTCAGGCGGACTTTCATCGAAAAACGGCTGTCCTTTCCTCGGACGGATACCGGCGCCGACCCGTCTGGAAAACGGACTGCGGCCCGGTGGAGGGCTCAGATTTGAAAACCGTCAGTGTACCCGACGCAGGGCCGTCTGGCATGCCCCTGAGGGACCCTTTTTTGGCTGGGTTCACCGGACGCACCTCTGCTCTTGTTCTTTCTTTTTCAATACAGGATGAGCAGACAGAAAGAAGAGGTCAGAAGAAATAACAGAGTCGCACAAACCACAACGACAGACAGGCCATGGCCGCCCGGCGAGACCCTCACAAACAGGGTTTTCCCCGGATAAAAATGCGATTGGAACCGCCATGGGTGGCCGTGCAGGGATGTGGAAAACATGCTAATCTGCTGTCAGTTGGGTGTCATGGGAGCGATCGTTTTCTGGTCGATCAGCGTCGGCATTGTGCCAGTGCACCCTTAGCCTGGCGGCCATCTCATGGGTGGTTGTGTGCTGAAAGTCTGTGCATCGAAATGTCGCCTGGCAGCCGGCCGTCTTTCCGAGCTTGAACCGACACGGTTCCAACATGCAGATCGTTCCATGCGGCGCGTGCGGGATTTCTCGCGATGCCCTTTTGTGGCAGGGTGCATCGCAGTAGGCTTGCACCTTCCGCTTCTCGGCCGCGAAGACTCCTTCGCGGTTCCACGTGCGTCGGCATGGAGGCCGTGTTCCCCACCGGGACATAGCCAGTGTCTGCCGTCGCCACCACCGTTTGCCCAACGACCCAGGCGCGCCCGCGCGCGTCGCATCGGCTCGTGGATCATGCCCTTTCGGTCGTTGCTGCCGACATGGGGATCGGGCTCGATCGCGTGCCCAGCAGCGTCGTCAGCACCAGCCCGGTGGCCAGCTACAACCCCGTGGTCATCGTGGGTCCGACGGGATCGGGAAAATCCCGGCTCTTGGCAGAGTGGTTCGTGCAGCACAGCCATGCCGACGAGACCAAGCGGCCCGCGGTGGTGATGTGGGACGGGAGGTCACTCGTCCGCGAACTCACCGCAGCGCTCTCGCAAAACGCGATCGACCGGCTCCACACGCGGTTTGTGTCATCGCGTCTGATCATCATCGACTCGGTCGAGCAGATCACCGCCTGGGATGCCCAGCGGGCGCTGGCCCACCTGTTCGACGCGGCGATCGCCGCCGGGTCGGTCTTTGTCGCCACCCTGCGGATGCACCCGATGGCCTGCCCCGGTCTGGAGCCATCGCTCGCGTCGCGGCTTTCGGGCGGCCTGGTGGTGGCGATGCCTCCGGTCGAAACGACGCGGTATCACAGCGACGGGGACGGTGCCCAGACTCAACCCGGTCCCAGTCTTCGCCGCGTGATTGGGGCCACCTCGCGGCGGCACGGTCTGACGGCAGCCGACCTGGTCGGACCCTCTCGGTGCCGCCAGGTGTCGCTGGCCCGCGGCATGGCCATGTACATCGCCCGGCGGCTCACCACCAGGAGCCTGCAGTCGATCGGTGCCGCATTCGGCGGTCGCGATCATACGACGGTGCTGCACGGCATCCGCGTCACAGAGACCAGACGTGCACGCGATCCGGGCATCGCCGCCGACATCGACCAGTTGATTGAGATGCTCCTGCGACGGTGAACCGGGACCATACACTATGGGAATGGCCACGCCCTCTCCCATCGATCTCGATCACGCCGCTGCCACGCCCATACACCCGGAGGTGGCGGCGGCCATCGCGGAAGCTCAAGGCCTCGCTCATGCCAACCCATCGAGCCAGCACGCCCTCGGCCGGGCGGCGCGGAGGGTGCTCGAGGACGCTCGCGAGCGGATCGTATCGATGCTTGGAGGCTCTGGCACTGGCCTTCACCGGGACCGACTGGTGTTTACCTCCGGAGCGAGCGAGGCCAATCACCTGGGGCTGCTGGGCATGACTGCGGCTTCGGCCACCGTTGGCGACGTGTTGTTTTCGCGACGCGATCACCCAAGCAGCGTGAATGCCGCCCTGGTCGCTGGCCGTCGCGGCTGGCGACTCCGCGAACTGTCCCTCGATGCCGCCGGCACCGCGGGCACCGCGATCGTGGCGTGCGCAAGCGGGGATGCTATTGGGCCGCAGATTGCATCGCTCACGCTCGTCTGTGGCCAGACGGGATCGATCGAAGACCTGCCGGCGATTGCAGCAAGGCCTTCCGCCGCGGGCCGGCACCCCAGGCGAGTGCATATCGATGCAACGCAGGCTGCGGGGCTGATGGCGATTGATTTTCACGCGTTGCCAGCCGCCACGCTCAGCCTCGCGCCACACAAGTTCGGCGGCCCCCGCGGCATCGGCGGCCTCTTGATCCGCGGCGGCGTGGCGATTGAGCCAGTCCAGGCAGGCACACAGGAACACGGTCTGCGGGGCGGCACCGAAGCGGTGCCGCTGGCAGTCGGATTCGCCCGGGCGATTGAGCTGGCGGTCGCGGACCGCGAACAGGCAGCCCAGCGAGTGGCAGGCCTCCGCGACCGACTCGAATCCCGCCTCCTCGCCGCCGCTCACCAGGTGGGTATCCCGGCGGTCGTGATCGCCGCCGCTGCCAGGCGGTGTCCGCACATTTCCACGATCGCGTTTCCCGGCCTCGACCGGCAGGCACTGGCGATGGCCGCTGACTTGGCGGGCGTCTGCCTGGCAACGGGGACGGCCTGCGCGA